>JBDTNS010000006.1:0-21888 GCA_039933675.1 Chloroflexota bacterium | reverse complement strand
CGCCACCCTTTCAAGGTGGAGATCAGGGGTTCGAATCCCCTTGGGGGTACCACGTTCGCGGGCCGCTCCCTGCTACCATCGGTCGCGATGGAGATCATGGGCGTCCAGATCCGGACGATCATCAAGGACAACGTGGCGTCGCGCTGCGACGGCTGCCTCGACATCATTGCCGGGACGCCCTGGCGGGTTAACCTGCTCGACATCGTCGCCGCCGAATCGCCGGTCGCCTGGACCGACCGCCCGGCCATCAATCCGGGCCCCTTCCAGTTCCACAGCGACCCCGCGTGCGTCCGCCAATGGATGGCCGCGAAGGGCTTCCTCTTCTGCCGCCGGGGCGAGGTTCGCGAGATCATGCGCCCGGTCCGGATCCCGCTCGATCCCCCCGGGTGGGGTCTGTGCGACGGGATCCATCGCGACGATCACGAGTTCGTTCCCGCCTGATCCGGACCCCAGTTCCGCGGGCGGTGCCGAGCGAGCGAAACCGAGGTTGACAGGCGCATCTCGGCGCCCATATCCTCGCCCCGCCCAAGGGAAACCCCGGTACCGAGATTCACCCAGATTTCCGGGTTGCCCGTTCCATTTGATGTCGACGCTCCTCATCCCAGCGAGGCCCGCGTGTCCGACGCCACGATCGCCGCCCCACGTTGGTTGTCGCTCGGTCCGGCCAGTCGCCTGGTCGGAGTCGACCCCGACACCCTTCGACGGTGGGCGGACGAGGGCCGCATCGAGGCCTTCGTCACCCCCGGTGGTCACCGGCGGTTCGATCGCCGGACCATCGAGACGCTCGTCGCGACACGGCGGGCCGGCCGCCGTCCCCTCGCCACGATGGGCGCGAGCCCTGAGCGGCTGGCTCGGGCGTACCGGAAGAGCTACACGGCGGAGACCGGCGCGGGGCACGTCCCGCTGGCCGACGATGACGAGCGGGAACGCTATCGACGCGACGGCCGACGGCTGATCGAAGCACTCACGGCCCACCTCGACGCCGGCGCCGACGACAGCGGGGAGCGGGCACGCTCGGAGGCTGAGGCGACATCGCTCGTCGACGACCTGGCCCACCGGCTCGCGACGTCCGGGATGAGCCTGACCGAGGCCGTCGGCCTGTTCGTGGCGGCACGCCGGCCGTTCCTCGACGAGCTGACCGGGCTCGGTCGGCGGCGGGCGCTCGATGCTGCCCGGCTCGCGGCGCTCTACGACGACGCATCGGGCCTGCTCGATCGCCTCCTCCTCCGGCTCATCTCGACCTTCCAGGGCGTCGGGCACGGATCATGAGCACCCTCGTCTGGCTTCCGGGCGTCACCTCGATCCTGGCGCTCGTCTTCTCGCTGGCACTCTTCGATCAGTGGCGCGTCCGGCGCCAGCCGTTCCAGCTCATCTGGGCGTTTGGAATGCTGTTCTACGGCATCGCCTCGGGTTGCGAGGCGATCGGCGGCGCGGCCGGCTGGAGCGAGCCGCTCTACAAGACGTGGTACCTGACCGGAGCGCTGTGGACGGCCGGCTGGCTTGGGCTCGGGACGGCGTTTCTCCTCGGCCGGACACGGTTCGGCTACAGCTTCGCCCTCGGGCTGTTCCTGGCGGGGCTGTTCACGTTCCTGACGCAGCGCAAGTTCGACTACGCGGGCGCCGGCAACGCGCCGATCCTGTACTTCATCGCCGCCGCGATTCTCGCGATCGCGGTCGCGGTCGAGACCTACTTCCAGAACGACCGATGGCCGAGGCTCGCGGCGGGAGCCGTCATCGGCGCGACGCTCGTGTCGGCCGTCCTGATGGCGGCGACGTCGCTCGCGGCGCCCGGCTATGCCCTCGATCCCAACACGCACGCCCCGATCGGCGACCTCTTCCCCGGGACGATCCGCCTCCTGACGCCGTTCATGAACATCACCGGCGGGTTCTCGCTCGCGATCGGCGCGCTCTTCTCAGCCTACGTGTTCATGCCGAAACGCCGGCTCCTGCCCTACTCGCTGGACCCCAGCCAGCCGGGCGACCAGTTCCTCTTCAACCTGTCCATCGCGCTCGTGGCGATCCCGGTCAACTTCGTCGTCTCGCTCCCCGGTGCGGTCCGTGCGCTGCTCGCCGGGAAGCTCCACAGCCGGGTTCCGGCGACGATCCTCATCGCACTCGGCGGCTTCATGGCGAGCGGCGGGGACATCCTCAACCGGTTCGGCATCACCGAGTACTTCCAGGTCGGCAAGTTCATCGCGGTCCTCTTCCTGTTCGCCGGTTTCCTGGTCTCGATCGAGGTCTTCCGCGAGTTCCGAATCCCGTTCACCGCGATCCGCCTCGGGCGGACCCGGCACGAACCGGCGGGTGCGGACGCGCTGGCCGCAGAGGCGGACGTCGACCCGGATGCGGCGGGCGCCGAGGGCGCGCAGGGCTGACAGCGCAAGGCCGACAACGCAAGGCCGACTTTCGTCCGACCTACCATGGCGCAATGCCTGGACCCCATCGCCGGCCCGTCGCCGGCATGCTCATCGTCATCGTCGCCGCGTCGATGTTCGGGACGCTCGGACCGCTCTCGCGCTTCGCCTACGCCGCGGGGATGGAGCCGCTCCCGTTCGTCGCCTGGCGGAGCGTCATAGCGTTGATCGCCACGGCCTTCTTCGTCGGCTGGAGGATCCGGCGCGGAACGGAGCAACTGACACGGCTCGGCGATCTCGACCGCGGCGCGCGAGTCAGCATCCTCGTCGCGGGGCTGATGGGGTTCACCCTCAATCTCGCGATGTTCATCTCGTTCGACCTGGTGACCGTCGCGCTCACGCTGCTCGGGTTCTACACGTATCCGGTCATCGTGGCGGTCGTCAACGTAGCGCTGGGGCGCGAGCCGCTCGACCGGGCGCGCGTCGTTGCGCTCGTCCTCGCCGTCACGGGGATGGTCGCGGTCGTCGCCTCGCAGCTTGACCCAGCGGCGGGGATACGGGTCGATGGCATCGGGTTCGGGCTCGCGCTCTTAGCGGCGGCCAGCCAGGCCGTCTTCGTGGTGATCAGCCGCAGCGGCTACCGAACCGTTCCGGCGGGCCAGGCGATGGTCGTCATCATCGGCTCCACCGTCGTGTACAGCCTCGCCATGGTCGCGCTGATCGGGGCGGGCGCCGCGCTCGCCTTGCCGCTGCGCGACCCTTCGATCCTGCCGCTCCTCGGTTTCACCGGCCTCTTTGCCGCGGCGATCCCGTCGATCCTCTTCCTGTCGGGCATCCGCCAGATCGGCGGGACGCGGGCCGGGATCCTGATGCTCTTCGAGCCGGTCGTCGGTGTGCTGCTCGCGGCGATCCTGCTGCATGAAGGTCTGGCACCGATCCAGATCGCCGGCGGGGTCGCGATCCTCGCCGCGGCAATCATCCTGCAGCGTTCGGCGCCGGCCGGCGGCCGTGCGGTCGCGGCGCCTGCGATCGAGGCAGACGAGGCAGTCGCCCCTTGAATGAACGCTCCGTCATCACCGCGGCCACCGAGGTAACCGGCGTCGCCCTCGCGGGTCCGACCGGCGCGCCGGCGATCGTCTTCGTCCATGGCACGCGGATGACGTCCGCGATGTGGTCGGCCCAGATGACCGGCCTCGGCGACACGTTCCGGACCATCGCCGTCGACCTGCCGGGGCATGGGACCCGCGCCGGCGAAGCGTTCACCCTCGAGCGCGCGAGCGAGATGCTCGCGGCGGCGATCCGGGAGCACGCCACCGGCGGGCGTGCCGTCGTCGTCGGTCTTTCGCTCGGCGGGTACATCGCGATGGACGTGGCCGCGCGCGAGCCGGCGCTCGTCCGTGGGCTCGTCCTGTCCGGGGCCACCGCCGAGCCGATCGGCCTGCGGACGCTGCCGTACCTCGGGCTCGCCCGGGTCACCGACCGGCTCAGCGGATCGCGGGGCGACCGGATCAATGGCTGGTTCTTCCGGAAGCGCTACCCGGCCGAAATCGCCGATCCGATCCTTGCCGGTGGGTTCTGGTCCATCGGCGGCGCATCGGCGCTGCGGGCCATCGTCGGTGAATCGTTCATCCCGCGGCTGGCCGCCTATCCGGGGCCGACGCTGCTCATCAACGGCGAGTTCGACTACCCGTTCCGGCTCTCGGCACGGCGCTTTGCCGCAGCCGCACGGGATGCCCGCCGCGTCCGGCTGGCGGGCGCGAGCCACCTCGCCAACCTCGACCGGCCGGCGGCCTTCAATGCGGCCGTGCGCCGGTTCGCGGTCTCACTCGAGGACATTTGACCGGTCGTTGCGATGCCACGCGGGCGGTCCTTGCGACCGTCCGATGAGGAACCGCGGGTATACTGGCCCGACCGCACACGCAACAATCCGAGGTTCAATGCGCGTTCGAAAAGCTGTGTTCCCCGCCGCGGGTTGGGGCACGCGATTCCTCCCGGCCACCAAGGCGCAGCCGAAGGAAATGCTGCCGCTGGTGGACAAGCCGATCATCCAGTACGCGGTCGAAGAGGCCGTGGCGGCCGGGATCGAGCAGGTCATCATCGTCACGTCCAGCCAGAAGCGGGCGATCGAGGACCATTTCGACCTCTCCTACGAGCTCGAGCACCTGCTCGAGGAGAAGGGCGACATCGAGATGCTTCGCCAGGTGCGTGCGATCAGCGACCTCGCCCAGGTCGCGTACGTCCGCCAGAAGGAGCAGCTCGGACTCGGTCACGCGGTCCTGATGGCCAAGGACCTGATCGGCCACGAGCCGTTCGCGGTGATCCTTCCCGACGATGTCGTCGTCGCCGACCGCCCGTGCATCGGCCAGCTCATCCACGCCTACGAGCAGACGCATGCTTCGGTCGTCGCCGTGATGGAGGTCCCGCCCGAGGAGGCGAGCCGCTACGGCGTCATCGATTCGGTGCCATCCGAGGATCCGCTCGATCACGGGCGCCTTCACCGGATCACGAAGCTCGTCGAGAAGCCGGTCGCCGGCGAGGCGCCCTCGAACCTCGCGATCATCGGCCGCTACGTGCTGACGCCGAAGATCTTCGACAAGCTCGAGCAGACCCAGGGCGGAGCCGGTGGCGAGATCCAGCTGACCGACGCGATCGCTTCGCTCATGGAAGAGCAGCACGTCTACGCCTACGAGTTCGAGGGGACGCGCTACGACGCGGGCACCACGATGGGCTGGCTCAAGGCGTCGGTCGAGATCGCCCTGTCGCGCCCAGACCTCGGTGCGGAATTCCGGACCTACCTCCAGGAACTGCCGCTCCTGAGGTGAGCCCGGCGACGGGCTGGGGTACGATGCCGCCCGAGCGCGGCCTGCCGGCCGCCACTTCGAGGGGAGTCACTCTTGGCGGAGATCGGGCAGATCCTTGGCGGTCGATACCGGCTGACCGAGCTGCTTGGCAGCGGAGGGATGGCGACCATCTACCGCGCCGCGGACACCGGGCTCGGTCGTGACGTCGCGCTGAAGCTGCTGCGCCCCGAATACCTGCGCGACCCCGATTTCTCGTCCCGCTTCCGGCAGGAGGCCCAGGCGGCCGCCTCGCTCAGCCATCCCAATGTCGTCACCGTCTACGACTACGGAGAGGACCCGAGTGGTCCGTACATCGTCATGGAGCTCGTCGACGGCCAGGACCTTGCCACGATCCTCCGCCGGAGCGCGCCATTGCCGCCGCGCCAGGCGGCGCGGATCGCGGCCGGTGTCGCCCGGGCGCTCGCGGCCGCCCACGCCCGAGGTCTCGTCCACCGCGATGTGAAGCCCGGAAACATCCTGATCGGCAGCGACGGCCGGGTGAAGGTCGTCGACTTCGGGATCGCCCGGGCGATCGCCGAGGCCCAGGTGACGCTCCCAGGGATGACCCTCGGGTCCGTGCACTACTTCAGCCCCGAGCAGGCGCGCGGCGAGCCCGCAACGACCGCCTCGGACATCTACAGCCTCGGCATCGTCCTCTACGAGATGCTGACCGGCGTCCGGCCGTGGGAGGGCGACAGTGCGGCGTCAGTGGCCCTGGCACGGCTGACCGGTCCGGTTCCAGATCCGCTGGGAATCCGTCCCTCCGTGCCGGCGGACCTGGCGGCGATCACGCGCCGGGCACTCGCGCTCGATCCCGCCGAGCGCTGGCCGTCGGCCTCGGTGATGGCCGACGCGCTCGAGGCGACTCTGGCACCCGGCGGCAGCGCCGCGGCGGGTGCCGGGGCCGGTGCCGCGGGCGCTGCGGGTGCGACGGGTGCCGCGGCTGCCGCGACCGCCGGCGAGGCCGCGGCGCTTGGTGGTGCAACCGTGATTTCCGGCACCGCGCGCCCGAACCCGGCCGGGATCCCATACGTTCCCGACGCGTACGTCGGTGCCGACGAGGGCCTGAGCGCGGGCGGCGCCCTGCCCCCGCCGGTGTCGGCGCGCCGACGAGCCGCAGCCGCGGCCCAGGCGGACGAGGACGAGGAGTCGAGCGGGACGAGCCCGCTGGCCTGGGTTGCCGGGATCATCGCGATCCTTCTGCTCGCGGCCATCGCATTCCTGATCTTCCAGCTCGCCTCGGGTGGCGGGAAGCCGCCCGTCGCCCAGGTCACGGTGCCGAACTTCGTCGGCCTGAGCTCGACCGACGCGGCGCTCAAGGCCGGTCAGCTCGGGATCACCCTCAGCCCCACCTCGCAGCCGGCTGCATCCGGCCAGATCGCCGGCACCGTCCTCAGCCAGGACCCGCCGGCGGGCGCAAAGGTCGACCCCGGCAGCGCGGTGAAGGTCACGGTCGCCACCGGTCTGGAGTCGGCCGCGGTGCCGGACCTCAAGAACCGGCTCGAATCGGACGCGCTCCAGGCGATCTTCGACGCGGGCCTCAGGGTCGGCGCGCGGACGGACGCCTTCGATCCGCTCGTGCCGGTCGGATCCGTCTCGAGCCAGGTTCCATTGGCGGGCAGTCTCGTGGCCAAGGGAACGCCGCTGAGTTACGTCGTCTCGAAGGGGCCGGAGCCGACGCCCTCGCCGACACCAAGCCCCACGCCAACGCCAACGCCAACGCCAACGCCCACGCCCACGCCCACACCCACGCCCACGCCCACGCCGAAACCCACGCCGACACCCACACCCACGCCGACACCCACACCCACGCCGACACCCACACCGACACCGTCGTCGTCGTCGTCGCCGCCGGCCTGACAGCGCGAGCGGCGAGTCGCATCAGCCCCGGCGCTCGCCATTGAGTCGCCGGCGGTGGATCTCGACGCCGGCGTAGTCGAGCGGCCCGCCCAGCTGGACCTCGGGCTTGCGCAGGCGGACGGTCACCTCGGTGACCTCGAAATCGGCGAGCAGCTCGTGGCTGATCGCCTCAGCCAGCGCCTCGACGAGCCGGAACGAGGTTGACTCGACGATCTGTCGAACGGCGTCATAGACCTTGCCGTAGTCGACCGACTGGTCGAGATCGTCGTCGACGCCGGCGGGCTGGAGGTTGAGCGCGAGCTCGACATCGACTTCGAACGGCTGCGGCGTCAGCATCTCGTGCTCGTAGTAGCCGTGGCGACCCATGAACAGCATGTTGGCGAGGACGATCCTGTCGCTCAGGGCTGGTCTCCTTCGGGCTTGTGGTGCCAGGTGCCGCGGACGATCGCGTCGGTCATCCGCGCCGCTCGCACGTTCGCCGCGACGTCGTGGACGCGGACGAGGTCGGCGCCGGCGGCGATCCCCAGCGCGGTCGTCGCGATGGTCGCCTCGAGGCGCTCCTCGGCGGGGAGGTCGAGGACGCGCCCAAGGGTCGACTTGCGACTTGTCCCGAGCAGGATCGGGCGGCCGAGCATCCGCAGCGTCCCGAGGTCGCGCAGGAGCTCGAGGTTGTGCTCGGGCGCCTTGCCGAACCCGAACCCCGGATCGACGACCAGGTCGTCCCATCGAACGCCGAGCCGGAGCGCGCGCTCGAGCGCGCGTTGCAGATCGGCGATCACCTCGGGGAGGAACGTCGTGTAGCGCGCCTCGGCCCGGTTGTGCATGACGACGAGCGGGACGCCGTGGTCGGCGGCGAGCCGGGCGATGGCGTCGTCGTCGCCGACCCCCCAGACGTCGTTGATCAGGTCCGCGCCGGCGGCGAGCGCGGCCTCGGCGACGGCCGGTTTGGTCGTATCGATGCTCAGCGGTACCCCGGGGAGTGCCTCGCGCAGCGCGGCGATGACCGGGACGACGCGATGGCGCTCCTCGTCGGCGGCGACCGGTGCGTGGCCGGGCCGGGTCGACTCGCCACCGACATCGAGGATGTCCGCGCCTTCGGCGACCATCCGCCGGCCTGCAGCGACTGTACGCTCGATCGGGTCGGCCGCCCCCGCCAGCAACCCATCACCGGAGAACGAATCGGGGGTGACGTTGAGGATCCCCATCACGAACGTCCGTTCCCCCCAGGGGAATGCCGCGGGTCCGATGCGGGTCGGTGCCGGGTGACTCGGGCGAACCGGGTCGATCATCGCTCCTCCCCGGGGCTGGGATCGCGCAGCGCGGGATCGTCGATCAGGTGGCCGCGCGCCGTCCCGACAAGATAGAGCGAACCGGCAACGACCATCGGGCCAGGTCCGTCGAGCGCCCGGTCGAGCGCGACGATCGGATCGGGTTCGGCGACGACCTCGCTGCGATGGCCGGCGGGGCCTCCCGCGACGACCGCCCGCCAGCGTGCCGCGAGCTCGTTGGCCGGCATCGCGCGCGGCAGGTCGACGCTCGTGCAGATGATCGTCGCGCCGCTGAGCGCCGTCGAACCGTGCACCCCGGCGAGCGCCTCGATCACTCCATCGACGTCCTTGTCGGCCATCGTCGCGGTGACGAGCGTGATCGGACCCTCGGCGAGAAACGGCCGCAGGTCGTCGAGGGCGAGCGCCAGGGCGGCGGCGCCGGCCGGATTGTGCGCGCCGTCGAGCAGGATGTCGCGATCGCCAACGCGCAGCAGCTCGAGGCGGCCGGCCCAGTTGGCCGACGCATACCCGGCGCGCCGGGCATGGTCCGGGACGGTCACGATCCCGGCGGCCTCGAGCGCGTCGAGCGTCGCATCGGCGATCGCGGTGTTGGCCGCCTGGTGACGCCCGCGCAGGCCGACCCGCGTCGGGCCGAGACGCGGGAGCTCCACGTCGATCCCGTCGCGGTCCCAACCGAGGATCGGGGCGGCCTCCACCTCGGTCAGTGGCACCCCGAGCCGCCGAGCGCGCCGGCGGATGACCGCAAGTCCGTCGCCGCGCGCGCCGGTGACGGCCAGGTCACCGCGTTCGATGATCGCCGCCTTCTCCCGCGCGATCTTTACGATCGTGTCGCCGAGCCTGTCCATGTGGTCGAGATCGATGTTCGTGACGACCGCCACGCCACCGTCCCAGGCGTGTGTGGCGTCGAGACGCCCGCCGAGACCGACTTCGACGAGGACGAGGTCGGGGCGCACCTCGGCGAAGCGGGCGAAGACGACGGCGGTCAGCAGCTCGAACTCGGTTGGTTCGCCGTGGCGGCGCGCGATCCGAGCCGCGGCGGCCAGGACACGGCCGACGAGCCGCGCGAAATCGGCCGCTGCGATCGGCACGCCATCGACCTGGATCCGTTCGCGGTACGTCACGAGGTGCGGCTTCGGCGTCGTCCCGACGCGGTAGCCGGCCGCCCGCAGTGCAGCGTCGGCGATGGCAAGGACGCTCCCCTTGCCGTTCGTGCCGGCGATGAGCGCACCGCGCACGGCGCGCTCGGGATGGTCGAGCTCCCGCAACAGCGCGCGGGTCCGTCCCAGCCCGAGGCGGATCCCGAAACGGCCGCGTTCGGCCAGGGCACGGAGGGCGTCGGCGTAGGTGAGATCGGACCAGTCGCCCATCATCGCGCGACCACCCGTGATCGTTTGATCGTCAATCGCGGGACAGCTCGTCCTCGTAGAAGACGCACTGGTTGAAGCGGGGCGTGAGGCAGACGTCGTTCACGTAGCCCTGCTCCATGTGGACCCCGCCGCGCAGCTGGCAGCGCGACGTGTTCGTGTCCTGCCGGATGAGGGCCTTGAGCAGGTGCGGCGCCTGGATCGGGATCGCCCCGCGGCTGCCGGTCATGTAGAAGTGCGGGCAGACGTTGCGGCGGAGGTTCGGAAGCCCAAAGCCGGGGCGCAGCATCGCGGGCATCGCCGGCAAGCCGCGGTTGGCCGGTGCACCCGGCCCACCCGGAGCCGAGATCGGCGACGGCGAGACGCGCGCGATTGGCCCTACCCCGAATTCGGGACGCCCGATGGAACCGGACGTCTTCCGTCCAGCCCGCGGATCGCGAGCCTGCACTCCCATCCCTCACGTTCGGGGCGCCCGCGACGGATGTCGTCACGCGCGCAACCTCGCCAGAGTACAACGCACCACACCGCCGAGTACACCGCGCTTCATCCCCCGGCAAGGGGTGCCGACCGTTCGCGGGTGCCCGTGCGACAATCGCGACGATGACGACCCGGCGCGATCACCGCCAGACGCACGTCCGGCCCCGCCCACCGTCGACCGGGCGCCCGACGCCCGTCAAGGTCAAGCCTCGCGCGCCCGGCCCCACCCGACTCGCCGGCCACCGCCCGATCCAGCGCAGTCGGGGGCTCCCGCTGATCCTGCGGCTCGGGCTGATCGCTGCCGTCCTCGCGCTGTGCGGTGGCGTCCTCTACGTCGGCCTGAACGGCGTCGGGATGGTCGTCGGCGGGATCGGCTCGACGCTCGGCGGCTTCATCGGACATGTCACGGCAACTCCGACACCGGCCCCCTCGGTGTACGCGACCGTCGGTGCCCCGTCGATCCAGCAACCGACCGAGCCGTACACGTCGGAGACGAATGTCGATCTGATCGTGACCGTGCCGGCCGGTCTGGCGGGCGACGTCGGCCATCGGGTCCGGGTTTACCTGACACTCCCGGACCAGCACCCCGCGGCGATCGAGGAGGCCGCCCTCGCGGGCACGGCGAGGAACGTGATCCCGGTCCAGCTCGAAAACGGGATCAACGACTTCTCGGTGACGATCGTCGGGCCGGACGGGACCGAATCGGATCCGTCGGCGGTCGTGCGCTATGTGTTCGACAACGTTCCACCGAAGATCGCGGTCACGACGCCAAAGAACGATGCGATCGTCAACGCCACCTCGGTCGTCCTCAACGGCAAGACGCAGGCCCGGACCACGCTGCTGGCACGAAACGACGCGAACGGCTCGTCGGTCGGGGGGACCGCCGAGAGTGACGGGACCTTCAAGCTGAGCCTGTCGCTGGCCACCGGCGTGAACACGATCACGATCAGCGGGACGGACCCGGCGGGCAACGCCAGCGAGCTCATCCTGAAGCTTCGTCGCGGCTCGGGCAAGCTGACCGCGACGCTGACGGCGTCGACTTACCAGATCAAGCTCTCCAGGCTGCCTGAGCCGGTGACCCTGTTCGTCAAGGTCACCGATCCCGATGGTGGGGCGGTGGCCGGCGCCGACGTGACATTCGCCCTGAACATCTTCGGGGTCGCACCGATAACGAGTGACCGGAAGACGGACGGAGAGGGAATGGCGTCGTTCACGACGACGATCCCGAAGGGCGCGACCCTTGGCCCGGGCACAGCGACAGTCCTCGTCACGACCCAGGAATTCGGCTCGGTGCCCGACAACACGGTGATCACGATCGTCAGGTAGTTCGGGTCGACAACCGGCGGCGTCGCAGCTACCATCCACGAATGCCCATGTGGCGCTGTCCGCACTGCGGGACACCCCAGGCCGAGACGGCCAGGTGCTGGGTCTGCCGACGATCCAGTACCGCTTGCGCCACCTGTCAGAACTTCCGCCGATCCGTGGCCGGCGCGCTCGGCTACTGCGGTCTCGACCGTCAGCGACGCCCGCTCCGCGGCGACGAGATTCGCGGCTGCTGGGAGGGCACCGCGGCCCTGCCCGAGATCGTTTTGGGGCCTGTCGCGAGGTTCGTCCCGACCTCGATCGAGCTCGATGGAGACCGAACCCGCGTTCGACGGCTCGAATTCGTGGAGGTCCAAACGGCATCGTCCAGGCCGCCGCGCCGCCGAGCGATCCGGCCGTCCGAGGCGGCCACCGCCGTCACGGCCGGCGGCCCATCGGAAGGCGCGGCCGGCTTTGACGAGGAGACCACCGAGCTGCCGATCGCTCGCACCCCGAGCCAGGGGCGCTGGAGCCTGTGGGGCGAGGAGGCCTAGATACCCGCGGGTCGCGTCCCGAGCGTCACCTGGAGGGTGACGGTCTTTCCGTCGCGGAGGACCTCGACGCTGACGGTGTCCCCCGGTGAGAACTGGGCGAGCGTCGCGTCGAGCGGGTGCTCCGCATCGATCGTCTTCCCGTTGATGCTCTGGATGATGTCGCCGTCCTTGATCCCACCGACGTCCGCGGGCTTTCCCACTTCGACGCCAGTGACCGCGTTGCCACTCGCGTCGACGCCGCCGACGAGCGCGCCGACCATCACCGGCAGCTTCTGCGCGTCCGCGATCTGACGGGTGATCGAGACGAAATGGATGCCCAGGTAGGGCCGCGTGAGCGGCTGGCCGGCGACGGCCTGGGCCATGATCGGACGTGCGATGTCGATCGGGATCGCAAACCCGATGCCGTTGCTGTTCGAGGCGATCGCGGTGTTGATCCCGATGACATTTCCCGCCGCGTCGAGCAGCGGTCCGCCGGAGTTGCCCGGGTTGATCGCGGCATCGGTCTGGATGAGGTTGCTCAGCGACTCGCCGTTGTCGGTCGTGATCGAGCGGCCCTTGGCCGAGACGATCCCGCTGGTGACGGAGTTGGAGTACGTGCCGAGCGGGCTCCCGATCGCGACGACGAGCTGGCCGACCTTGAGCGCATCGGATTCGCCGATCGCCGCGGTCGGCAGGCCGGTGGCATCGACCTTGACAATCGCGAGGTCCGTCAGCGTGTCGATGCCGTAGACGGTCCCGGACAGGACGCGCCCGTCCTTGAGCTCGACATCGAACTTCTGGCCGCCCTCGACGACGTGGTGGTTGGTCAGGATCCAGCCGTTGCTGTTGAAGATGACGCCCGAGCCGACCCCGGTCGCGGGGATCACACCGAGGTTGCCCGGATCGGAGCTGCCGGTGACGGTGATGCGCACGACGGCGGGGCTGACCTTCGCCGCCACCGCGATGGTCGCCGTGGACTCGTCGATCGTGACCGGCTGCAGCGCGCCGACGTTGGTCGCCAGCGGGGTGCCGGTCGTGGCCGCGGCGGGCCGGTTCAGCGCGCCGCTCGCGCCGAGCGCGAGGACCGTGCCGCCCGAAGCGAGGACAGCCGAGAGGAGTGAGGCGGCCACGAGAGAGGCGGCGCCCGACCGGCGTCGCGCGGTCGATCCGCCCGCGGCGGTCACCGCGGCCATCGGTGTCGGCTCGTACCAGCGCTCGGGCGTGACCGGCGGGGAGTCGTCCCACGATCGGGCCCACTCGGACCGGGGTTCGGCGGGCGGCGTGTAGTGATCGGCCGCGGTCTCAACGGGCGCGCCGTCGGAGGTGGGCGAGATGCCCGGCTCGACCCCGGCGTTCATCCCGGTCGGCTCGGCGTTCGTCTCGGTCGGCGGAATCGCGTGGCGTTGTGTCAGGTCGCCCGGTTCGGCGGTGTCGGATCGGGGCTCGTCATGCATCGTGCTGGCAGGTTCCTCGAGAGCGTCGGCCGCTGGGAGGCCGATGGTGGGGGTTCATCACCTTCTAGGGTGCGGGTTCCGGGTTGACCTGCGGCCGTTCGGACGGTGAAGTTTCCTGCACGTTGCCGGGCTCGTCGCGCTCGGCGTGTTCCTGTCGACGGCGTGCGTCGGCTGCGGACGCGACATCCGCCCGCTGGGCGGCCGGTGTTCCCTCGATGAGGCGCGGATCGCGCGGGAGCGTGACAACGAACCGCGAACCTCGCCCGACGCGACTCTCGGCCTCCACCGTCCCCCCGTGCATGTCCACGATCGACCGGACGATCGCGAGCCCGAGTCCGCTCCCGCTGCCGCGCGCCTCATTCGCCCGCGAGCCGCGGTAGAACCGCTCGAAGATGTGCGGCAGCTCGGCCGCTTCGATCCCAACGCCGGTGTCGGTCACATCGATCCGCGCACCGGACGGCGTGGCGGCGACATCAACCGAGACGGAGCCACCTCGTGGCGTGAACTTCACGGCGTTGGCCACGAGGTTCGCGACGACCTGGCCGATCCGCTGCGGATCGTGGCGGATCCGAATCGGGGCGTCGGGGAGATGGAGCTGGAGGTCGACTCCGCGGCGGCGGCCGGCGGCAGTCGTCTGTTCGACCGCGGTCTCCACGGCCGCACGCAGATCGTCGGGGCGCAGGTCGAGCAGGACGAGCCCCGAGTCGAGCTTCGAGAGCTCGAGCAGGTTCTGGGCGAGCCAGTCGAGCCGCTCGATCTGCTGGCCGCTCGATTCGAGGAACTCGGCGCGCGCCTCGGGGTCGTCCGCGGCGCCCTCGGTCAGGAGCTCGTTGAACGTGCGGAGCGCGGCCAGCGGGGTGCGCAGCTCGTGCGAGACGTCGGCCAGGAAATCACGGCTTCGATCGCGATCGCGCCGGATGATCTCGACGCTCTCCTGAAGACGATCCGCCATCGCGTTGAACTGTTCGGCCAGTTCGGCGACCTCCGATGAGCCGGCCCGGACGTCCGGGGCGGGGACGCGCCGGCCGAGGTCACCCTCGGCGAGCCCACGGGCGGTCTCGGTCAGGCGTCGCAGCGGAGTCGTGATCCGACGGGCCATCCCGGCCGAGACCAGCACGCTCAGTCCGAGCGCGAAGAGCGCCACAGCCGCGAGCAGCCCGGTCACGTTGGCCAGCGCGGCCGCCCGGAACGTGTACGGGTTCGAGAGCCGGACCTGGACCGCGTACGGCGTGAAGAGATCGCCGGCCCCCAGGTCCTCGGTCCAGGCGACGTCCTTCTCCTGGGTTTGTCCGATCTCGGGGGAGGCTTCGAGATGGATCAGGATCGGGGTGTCCTGGGCGGGCACGAACCGCTTCGTCTCCCCGTCGGCGACGTAGCGCCCGAACGTGATCTCGACGTCGGCCTGGCCGAGCCGGTCGGCGATGAAGCGCTGCTGGGCGCGGGTGGCCAGGGCCAGCTCGACGCGCGGGTCGACCTGGTTGTCGAGACCGACGACCGGTCTGCTCAGGACGACGCCATTGGTGACGACCGTGACCGCACCCTTCGCGACGGCCTGGACGTAGACGTTGACCGACTTGGAGCGCTGGTCGAGATCCGCCTGCTGCTGTTTCGTGAAGTAGTCGTCGAGCCGGTTGATGACGAGGACCGTGACGAGCACCAGCGTCAACGCGACGACCGCGAGGAACGCGCCAGTCAGGCGACTCTGGAAGGTCCGTGGGAGGAGCCGGCGCAGTCGGAGCGGATGACGGGCTCGCCGCTCCGCCCTCGGCTCAGCGCTCGGCGAACGCGTACCCGACACCTCGCACCGTCAGGACGAACGCCGGGGCGGCCGGATCGTCCTCGATCTTGTCGCGCAGATGGCTGACGTGGACATTGATCGTCTTCTCGTCCTGGTCGAGTGCTTCGTAGTCGCGCAGCAGCTCGAGGAGCTCGGAGCGGGTGTAGACGCGACCCGGGCGTGAGGCCAGGTGGCGGAGGATCTCGAATTCGGTCGGGGTCAGGCTGACACGGCGGTCGCCGCGCTGGACTCGGCGCCGCTCGAGGTCGATGAGCAGATCGCCATGGCGAATGACGCGACCGCCGACCGCATCGGAGAGGTCGCCGTAGGAACGCCGCAGGAGCGCCTTGATCCGGCTCATGAGCTCGCGCAGCCCGAACGGCTTGGTCAGGTAGTCGTCGGCACCGAGCTCGAGCCCGATGACCTTGTCGACCTCGTCGTCGCGCGCGGTCAGGACGAGGACCGGCATCTTGGCACCGGCCGCGCGAAGACGGCGCAGGACCTCGAAGCCGTCCATCCCGGGGAGCCGGACGTCGAGCACGACGAGGTCGGGCGCCTGGTGGGTGGCGATGTCGAGCCCCTCCTCGCCGGAACGGGCGACCGCGACCTCGTAGCCCTCCTGCTGGAGGGCGTACTGGATCCCGCGGGCGACCGCGTGTTCGTCTTCGACGATGAGGATGGTGGCTCCCACCCGGCGATGCTACACCGGCTCGGCGTTCGGGCCCGATGGTGACGTGCGGCTGCGCCGGCGACCCGTGGTACCCTAGCGGACGCTACCGGGCGCCTCGCCATTTCCGGCCCCGCCGGCGAGCCGCAGCCCCGACCCGACAGCATCCGATCCAGAGGTCCCCAACATGTCCACCGCCCGCGCGACGCTCGCCGCCGAACACCGCGATGTGATCGGCAAGAAGGTCGCCCGACTCCGCTCTGCCGGCCGACTGCCGGCCGTCGTCTACGGCCGCGGCATCGACTCCGACAGCATCTCGATCGACGCCCACGAGTTCGAGCTCCTCCGTCGGCACAGCGGGCCCAACGCCCTCGTCGACCTCTCGCTCGACGGCAAGAAGGCGCGGCCGGTCCTCGTCTCGTCGGTCCAGGTCCACCCGGTCAACCGCCGGACCCTCCATGTCGACCTCTTCCTGGTGCGCATGACCGAGGAGCTGACGGTCGACGTCCCGCTCGTCGCGATCGGCGATTCGCCGGCCGTCACGCTGCAGGGCGGCACGCTGCTCCACCCGATCGAGTCGGTCCGGATCCGGGCACTCCCGGACCACCTCCCGCAGTCGATCGAGTATTCGATCGATGGGCTCACCGACTTCGATGCGACCATCCACGTCCGTGACCTCTCGGTTCCGGGTGACGTCACGCTGCTGACGGACGGCGATGAGATTATCGCCAAGGTCCAGGCTCCGCGCGTCGAAGAAGTGGTTGAGGTGCCCGCTGAAGCCGGCGAGGGTGCGCCTGAGGCCGAAGAAGGCGACGCCGCCGCTGAGAGCGGCAGTGGCGCGGAGAGCGACTCGACCGAGGGCTGACCACTGGCGGCGCCGATTCTCGGTTCATGAGGCGATTCTCGGTTCGTGAGCCGACTTTCAGCGTGATCGGTGGCCGGTTGCGAAGACGATTGGGAAGCGCATCGTCATCACTTCGGATGGGAGTGCCTCGAGGCGGGTGCGCAGCGTCGTGATGAGGCGTTTGCGGAGCGGGGGTTCGAGCTCGGCGAAGAGGGTTTCCTCGTCGAATTCGGTCAGGAAGGCGATGAAGCCGTCGACCGTGAAGCGGTGGGCGAGCACGCTGCCCCGCGCCTCGACCCGGGCGAACCCGGCCCGGCGCAGCTCGCCGGCGGCCCGCTCGACCGATGGCAGATCGACCGAGCGACCACCGTCATCGCCGCGGGCCCCGATCCCGACCTCGTCGAGGACATCGTCGAAGGTCACGTCCGGGACGAAGATCCGGTCGTCCTCGAGCCAGGTCACGTAGGCGAGGAGCCCGCCGGGCCGAAGGACGCGGCGCGCCTCCCGGAGGGCGAGAGCGCGCCGCGTGACGAGCTGGAAGACGAACGACGAGATCGCGGCGTCGAAGTCCGCATCCGGAAACGGCAGCGTCGTCGCTGAGGCTGTCACGGTGCGAAATCGGTCGCGATCGGCGCCCGGCAGGAGGCGTGCAGCCTCTGCGTCGGCGACCGCGCACATCCCGGCTGACGCATCGACCCCGACAACCGAGACCCCCGGCCAGCGGGTCAACGCACCGAGCGCAAGCTGTCCCGTCCCGGTCCCGATGTCCACGATCTGCTCGTCGCCCTCGATCCTCGGGGCCACCTCGTCGAGCAGTTCGGCCACCGCCGGCGCGAGGACGGGCGCCCACCAGCGCGCATAGCCGGTCGCGATCCGGTCGTAGCGGGCCGCCTGGTCGGTCATCGGCGCATCGTGCCACGCCGGCCAGTGCGGGGTGACTCGGCCGTCGTCATTCGGCCCGCGCGACACAGGCCCCGCTGCCCGGTCGTCCAGAGCCTGACGCCACTGCCGGTCGCCCCTCTCCCGCGACGACCACCAGGCCCGCGCCCGCCCCGACCGCGCCGACCGCATGAGGAGACTTCCCTTGGATCGATCCGCCGCCCGCCGCTTGCTGGCCATCGCGCTCGCCCTCGGGCTGCTCACCGACGTCCTCCTCGACGGTCCCGCGCCCGGCCTGAACGTCCTCATCGCGGTCAGCGCCATCCTGCTCGCCGGTTGGCTCCTTCGACCACGGGGGACGGCGCCGGATCGGCTCGACGCCTGGCTGCCGGTGACGGCGGTCGTCCTCGCGGCGTTTGTCGCGGTGCGCGGCGACCCGTTCATCGCGTTCGTCGACCTGATGGCGGCGCTCGTGTTCACCGGCGCAGCCGTCGTGGCGTTCTCGGGGATCGCCGTCACTCGCCGATCCGCGTCGGCGATCGCGATGCTCGGCATCCTGACGATCGAGGCAAGCACCATCGGGGCAGTTCGCGTCGCACGGGTTGCTCACGTGGCCCCCGATCTCCGCTTGACCCGCCTGCCCGCGCGCTTCACGCCGCTGTTGCGTGGTCTCGCCTTCGCGATCCCGATCGCGCTCATCTTCGCGAGCCTGTTCGCCTCCGCGGATCCGATCTTCCGGCGAGGCGCCTCCGATCTCCTCGGCTGGCGGATCGATCTTGGTGATCTCAGCGGTCGTGTCCTGTTCGTCCTTGCTTGCTCGTGGCTGGCGGCCGGGCTCCTGTCGGTGGCCGCCAACGGAATCCCGGCTGCCGCTCGTGCGTCGCTGGGAGCGTCCGCCTGGACCGAGCCGGTTGTCCCGACGATCCGGGTGGGTTCGACGGAGGCGATCGTCGTGCTGGTCGTCATCGATCTCGTCGTGGGTCTCTTCGTGGCGCTCCAGGTTGCGTACCTGTTCGGCGGACAGGACACGCTGGCGGCCGCGGGGATGAGTTACAGCGACTACGCCCGTCGAGGCTTCTTCGAGCTCGTCGCCGCGGTCTGCCTGGCGGGCGGCGTGGTGGTCTTCCTCGAGACGACCATCCTCCAGAGGAGCCGGGCCTATCTGGCGGCCCTGCTTGCGCTGCTGGCGCTCACGGCGGTCGTCCTCGTCTCGGCAGCGTTCCGGCTGCGCCTCTACCAGGATGCCTACGGCTGGACCGAGCTGCGGTTCTACGTCCTCGCCACGATCCTGACGCTGGCCGCCGGCCTGGCGCTCATGACGCTCCTGGCGATCGCCGCCCGGATGCACTGGCTCGGGCACGGGCTCGCAGTCATCGCGGTCGTGGCGCTGATCGCGGCCAACCTCGTGGCGCCGGCAGCGTTCGTGGCCACCCGGAACGTCGAGCGGGTGATCGATCCGTCGCTCGTCGCGCCGGGTGGCCACACCGGGCTCGATGCCAGCTATCTGGGCGTGCTCCCCGACGACGCCATTCCGGTGCTCGTGGCGGCACTCCCTGGGTTGCCGCCTCGCGAAGCGGCGAACGTACTGGCCCTGCTGAGGCGCGAGCGGCTGACGCTCGCTGAGAACCCTGCCTACGCGAACCCGGCGGCCTGGAACCTGGGTCGCGAGCGCGCGAGGGCCGCCCTCTCGACCTTGCCCTGACCGCTATGGTTGGTTCGTGGCACTTCACCTCCCGTTCGAGCCGCCGGTCGAGCCGATGCTCGCGAAGGCGGCCGACGCGCTGCCGACCGATGACGGCTGGCTCTTCGAGCCGAAGTGGGACGGCTTCCGGGCGCTCGTCTTTCGCGACGGCGACGAGATCTACACGCAATCGCGCGACCTGAAGCCGCTCGATCGTTACTTTCCCGAGCTGGCCGCGCCGCTCCGGGCGGCGATCCCCGAGCGCTGCGTCCTCGACGGCGAGGTCGTCATCGCGCGCGACGGCGCGCTCGACTTCGGGGCGCTCCTCCTCCGGATCCACCCGGCCGCATCACGGGTGGCGATGTTGGCGGAGGCATCACCCGCGTCGTTCGTCGCGTGGGACCTGCTGGCGCTCGGCGACGAGGACCTCCGCTCGGTGCCACAGGAGGAACGCCGCCGGCGGCTCGAGGTTGTCCTGGGCCAGGCGCGGTCGCCGGTCCACCTCACGCCCGCGACGCGCGACCGCGCAACGGCCGCCGACTGGTTCGAGCGGTTCGAGGGCGCCGGGCTCGATGGTGTCGTCGCCAAGCGCCTCGATGCGCCATACCAGCCCGGCAAGCGGGCGATGCTCAAGATCAAACACCAACGCACGGCGGATTGCGTCGTGGCCGGCTTCCGCTGGCACAAGAACGGTCCCGGGACGCACGTCGGGTCGCTGCTGCTCGGGTTGTTCGACGATGCGGGAACGCTCCATCACGTCGGGATCACGTCGTCGTTCACCTGGGATCGACGGGCGGCGCTCGTCGAGGAGCTCGAGCCGCTTCGCAAGGACGCCCTCGAGGGCCACCCGTGGTCAACTTGGGCGGAGTGGTCGGCGGCACAGCAGGCCTCGGGCCAGCGCGTGCCGGGCGCCACTTCGCGCTGGAACCGCGGAAAGGACCTGTCGTGGGAACCGCTCCGTGCCGAACGCATCGCCGAGGTGGCCTACGACCATCTCCAGGGCGACCGGTTCCGCCACGCGACGACGTTCAAGCGCTGGCGGCCGGACAAGCCGCCCGAGGCCTGTCGCTACGACCAGCTCGAGGAAACCGTTCCCTTCTTGCTCGCCACGATCTTCGGGGACACTGGCTGAGGGTCTGGCCTGGCGACACCGTCAGCGCCCAGAGAACTCCGCGTCGCGGGCGTCGATGAGCTCGATCCGGTTGCCGAATGGGTCGGCGATGTACAAGCGCCGGACGGGGAGGCCGCTGTCATCCTCCATGACCTCCACGTCGTGGACGGCCAGGCGATGGCGGGCTCGCTCCAGGCTGGCCACCCTGAACGCAACGTGGGCCTTGCGGGCCGGCCGAAATGGGTCTTCCGTGCCGAGATGGACGGCGAGGCCGGGTCCAACGAACCAGGCGCCACCGCGACGGGCCAGCTGGCGCGGCTTGCGGACCTCCTGGAGGCCGAGCACACCACCGTAGAACAGTCGCGCCAGCGCCTCCTCTCCGCGGGGCATGGACAGCTGGACGTGATCGAAACCGACGATGTCGACTGTCCGGACGCGACGGCGGCGTTGGCGCCCTAGCGGCGTCCCGGACGACCCGTCGCTCACGTACGGCCCCCCGGCCGCCTGGCCCGCGACCCTGCCGTGGCGGCCTGCCAGGCCTCGACGTCCATACCCGCCCACGGATCGAAGTCCGACTCGAGCGGCTCCTGCCCGGGCCGAGCGTCCTCCGGGACATGGATGAGATTGACTCGGATCCGGTACCAGACCGCGGACCGGCCGCGCATCCCGTCGACCAGGATGTCGGCCGGCTCGAGGTACTCGACGATCTCGGGATGGCGGTCTTTCCAGCGCTCGAGCCCGGCGAGGGCCTCCTCCTTGAACTCGGCGCGCGCGATCTCGACGACGGGGATCGCGGACTTGCGGCGCCCGGTCGGCGTCGGTCGCGAACCGGCCCATTCGGTGGGCAGACCGGCGTTGGCATCGCCCGCCGCGACGGCTGCCTGACGCGCGGCGGCCACCTCGGGCGGTGGCCCGCCAGCCTCGCCGCGACCCGGCTCGTACTCGGTCGTCGGTCGGCGTGCCTTCGACGGCTGGACCCGCGGCGGCTCGCCGGCCTGTTTCGCATAGTTCGGTGGCCATGGCGCGTCGCCGAGGCCTTCCGCCTCGTGGCGGGCGCTCAGCTCGAGCAGCGCCTCGAGCGACCCGACCGCCTCGTCGATCCCGGCACCCGGGTCGCCGATCGCCGCATACCGCGCCGGGACCGTGTCGATCGTGAACGCCTCAGCTACGACGGCCGGCACCTCGTCCCAGGTCAGCGGCGTGGAGACCCTGGCGTCGGGGAGCGGCCGGACCGAATAGGCCGATGCCACGGTCCGATCCTTGGCGTTCTGGTTGTAGTCGAGGAAGACGCCGTGGCGTTCCTCCTTCCACCATTTCGAAGTCGCCGCGTGCGGAACGCGGCGCTCCACGTCACGGGCGACCGCGAGGGCCGCACGGCGGACCTCGGGGAACGTCCAGCGTGGCTCGATCCGGACGTTGATGTGGATCCCGCGCGACCCGGACGTCTTGGGCCAGC
>JBDTNS010000005.1:0-22715 GCA_039933675.1 Chloroflexota bacterium | reverse complement strand
ATCTGTTTCTGCCGCTTCGGGCGGCCGTCGGGCCGGCCGACGTCTACGGCGACTTCCTCACGTGGAACGGGTTCTTCGCCCACGTGAGCGGCGCGCAGTTCCGCGGAGACATGCACTTCACGTCGATCGAGAGCGTCAAGGCGGCGTGGGCGGCGATGCCGCAGGTGATCGATCATTTGTTCGCGCTCTCGAACGGCGTCTTCGTCGTCGCCGGCGTCGTCGGTCTGCTGCTGCTGGTCGTGCGCGACCGCTGGTTCGGGGCATTGCTCCTCGTGCTCGGGATCGTCAACGTCTATTTCTATGCGAACTACCTCGGCGATCTCGCGCATTACCTGCTGACGACCTGGCTGATCCTCGCGATCGGCGTGGCGCTGGCCGGCGGCGCGGCCGTCCAGTTCATCGTCGAGCGGTTCGGGACGCGCGCCGGCGCGCTCCAGTTCGCCGCCGTGCTCCTCCCGCTTGTCCTGCTCGCCGGCAACTGGACGGAGCACGACCAGTCCGGGAACCGCGATGGCGAGCGCTTCACGGCCGAGGTCTTCGCGGCACTCCCGCCCGATGCGGTCCTCCTCACCTACTGGGACGCCCTGACGCCGTTGAGCTACGAGCACTGTGTCGAGGGCGTCCGGCCGGACGTGAGCCTGCGCGCCTACGACGAGAAGGCGCTGGTGACGTGCGACCCGGTCGCCCGGCCGCTCACCGACGTGGCGCGCGTGCGCCCGGTCTTCGCGTTGATGGTCGTCGACCAGACGCTGCAGGCGCAGACGGGTCTCGTGCCGGTCCCCGTCCAGACCATCCGGCTGCCATGGGGCCAGCGGTACCCGGAGCTCGACCGGAACCTCTACCGGTTGGTCCCGCCCGACCAGGCTCCCTGAGGTGGCCGACGGGTATCGATTGCTCGACGTGGGCGGTGGCGCCCGCCTGGAGCGATTCGCGACGCGCGTAACCGACCGTCCGCACCCGGGCGCGCTCGGGAGTCGCGGCGACACGGTGGCCTGGGCCGGGGCGGATCTGCGATTCGACCGGGAGCGCGGGTGGACCGGGTCGGCCGACCTCGCCACTCCCTGGGCGATCGAGGTGGACGGGCTGACGCTCGAGCTCAAGGCGACGGATGCGGGCCAGGTTGGCCTCTTCCCGGAACATGCGGCGATGATCCCCTGGCTGCGCGAACGGGTCGCGGCGGCATTCGCTGACGGGCACCCACGTGGAGCAGAGCCCGGCGAGCCGCCGAGCGTCCTCCACCTCTTCGCCTATACGGGCCTTGCCACGCTCGCGCTGGCCGGGGCCGGTGCGGCCGTCGTCCACGTCGATGCCGCCCGCCCGACCGTCGGCTGGGCGCGCCGCAACGCGACGCTCTCGGGCCTCGAAGACCGACCGGTCCGCTGGATCGTCGACG
This sequence comes from Chloroflexota bacterium, assembly GCA_039933675.1. Classification (GTDB taxonomy): domain Bacteria; phylum Chloroflexota; class Limnocylindria; order Limnocylindrales; family CSP1-4; genus SPCO01. The sequence continues at coordinate 21,322 of JBDTNS010000005.1, read as the reverse complement.
ATGCGATGGCCTTCACCGCGCGCGAAATCCGCCGCGGCCGGCGATACGCCGGCGTCGTCCTCGACCCGCCGAGTTACGGGCACGGCCCGGGTTCCGGCGCATGGCGGATCGACGACGACCTGCCGGCCCTCCTCGCTGCGGCGGCACGCCTCCTCGCTCGGGACGGGTTTGCGCTCCTGACCGCGCATTCACCCGGGTTCGAGGCGGACCGGCTCGCAACGGAGCTCGGCCGGGCGCTCGGTCAACGGCCCGCCGACATCGAAGCGGGTCCGCTCTGGCTCGAGACGCCGGACGGGCGCCGGCTCGAACTGGGGGCCTTCGCTCGATCGTCCGGCGGGGCATGATGGGTCGATGCACTCCCCCACCCCGCCAATCCTGACGAGCGCCGCGAACCCGCGGGTCAAGGCGGCAGCGGCGCTGCGCGATCGACGCGCCCGGGACCAGACGGGCCTGACGATCGTCGACGGCAGTCGCGAGATCCGGCGGGCACTCGACGCCGGCGTCGAGGTTGTCGAGGCGTTCAGCTGCGACCCGCTCCTTGCCGGACCCGACGCCCGGGCCGCGCTCAACCTCCTGCGTGACCGTGGCATTGCCGTCCAGCCGACGAGCGAGCCGGTCTTCGCCAAGCTCGCGTTCGGCGAACGTGCCGAAGGCCTGGTCGCGGTCGTGCGAATCCCGTCGATGGCGCTCGCCGACCTCGTCCTTGCCCGGGATCCCCTCGTCGCGGTCATCGAGGCGGTCGAGAAGCCGGGCAACCTCGGGGCGGTCCTGCGCAGCGCGGATGGCGCCGGCGCTGACGCGGTGATTGCCGCCTCGCCACGAACGGACCTCTTCAACCCGAACGTGATACGCGCCAGTGCCGGGACGATCTTCAACGTCCCGCTCGGGGCCGCGCCGGCGATCGACAGTCTGGACTGGCTTCGGGCGCAGGGCATTCGGATCGTCGCCGCGCGGGTCGATGCCGGGCGCCTCTACACGGAGGTTGACCTCACGGGGCCGCTCGCGCTGGTCCTCGGCGCGGAGGCCGAGGGTCTCACCGACACCTGGGCCGCCGACGACATCGTGGCTGTTCGGTTGCCGATGCGCGGCATCGCCGACAGCCTGAACGTCTCGGTCAGCGCGGCCATCCTGCTCTACGAGGCGAGGCGCCAACGAGGGCTCGCAGCCCCAGCCGGAAAGGAGAGCACGTGGACAGCCACGACTTCGTGATCATCGGGGCCGGACCGGCCGGCGAGGCGGCGGCATACAAGGCTCGCGAGCTCGGTGCGACGGTGGCGATCATCGACCGCGAATGGTTCGGCGGCAGCTGTCCGCACATCGGCTGCCTGCCATCGAAATCGCTGCTCGATGGCGCCACTCGCCACCATGCGAACCCCCGCCGCTACGACTGGGCGAAAGCATCGGTCGAGCGCGACTTCATGATCAACCGCCCGATCGATGCCGCCGAACCGGATGATTCGAACCACGTGCAGGGCCTCACCGCCGCCGGGGCGGTCGTCTACCGCGGGAGCGGGGGGATCGCGCGGCGCGGCGTTGTCACCGTCCGCCATGACGGCGTCACGCACGAGCTGGCCGCCACGAACGTCATGGTGGCCGTCGGGTCGGTCTCGAAGCGGCCGCCGATCGAAGGGCTCGACGGCATCTCCGTGTGGACCAACCGCGAGGCGACGCTGACCCGCGAGTTGCCGAAGAGCCTGGTCATCCTCGGCGGCGGCCCGACCGGCTGTGAGCTCGCCCAGGTCTACGTCCGGTTCGGAGTACCGACGACGATCGTCCAGTCCGGGCCGCGACTCGCGCCGACCGATCATCCCCGGAATTCCGAGGTCATCCGTGCCGCGCTGGAGCGTGACGGCGTGACCGTGCGGACCGATGTCCGGGCGATCCGCGCCCGCGCCGGGGCCGGGAGCGGCGGTGCGGACGTGATCGAACTTGACGACGGGTCGAGCGTTGAAGGCCATGCGATTCTGCTCGCGGCCGGCCGGTCATTCCCGATCGACGACCTCGGACTCGAGCACTACGGGATCGACACGACCGGCCGCACGCCCTTGCCGCGGGACGGACGGCTTCGGCTGGCGGACGGTTTGTGGATCATCGGCGACCCGGCGGGGCCGGAGCTGCACACGCATCAGGCCGATTACCAGGGCCGCATGGCCGTCCGGATGGCGCTCGGCGAGGACGTGACGCCCGATTACCGCGCCCTCCCGCGCGCGACCTATACCGATCCGGAAGCGTCGTTTGTCGGCGTGACGCTCGACGGGGCACGCAACGCTGGCATCGACGGCTTCGAGCTCGTGGCCGACTTCGCCAAGAGCACACGGGGCTATGCCATCCAGGCCAAGCTCGGGCACGTGACGATCGTCGTCGATCGGGCGACGCGCGAGCTGGTCGGCGCCGCGATCGCCTGCCCCGACGCGTCCGCGGCGATCCACGAATGCGTCCTCGCGATCCGAGCCCACGTCACGGTCGACGTCCTGGCCGACACGATCCACGCCTTCCCGTCGACATCGCGCATGTTCAACGGGTTGTTCTCGGATGCATTGAAAGAGCTGGACCGCACGCGGCCCTGAAATGCCTGTTCGCCGAGTCTCGAGCCCGCTGGGAATCCGGGTGGGCGACGACACGCTTCGGGCTATGTCTCACGACTCGAACACGACTCGCCCATCCATCACGACGATCGTGGGGCGCGTGGTCGCGAGGGCGCCGCCGGGCTCGACGGGGTCGTCGACCGCGGCCGCCGAGATGACCACGACGTCGGCGCGCTGACCGACGGTCAGCCGGCCACGGTCGTTCTCACGCGTCGAGCGGACCGGGTCAATACAGGCGGCGCGGATCGCGCGATCGAGGGTCAGTGCCTCGGCGGCCCCGAATGGCGGCGTCCCGGCCGGCCAGCGCGGATCGTCGCGGCGAACCGCCAGCGCGATCCCGGGCCACGGATCGAAGGGCTCGACGGGCGCATCGGTCCCGAAGGCCATGACCGCGCCGGTCGCGGACAACGATTCCCACGCGTATCCGTTGCGCTCGGCGCGCTCGCCCCATAGCAACCGGGCCTGCGCCGCATCCGAGCCGAGGTGAGCGGGCTGGACGCTAGCAACGATCCCGGCTCCGGCAAACCGCTCGCGATCGGCCGGGTCGAGGAGCTGGACATGCTCGATCTTCGGCATGAACGGGACGTGGCCCGCCGTGGGTTCGAGCGCGTCGAGCGCAGCGCGAACGGCAGCGTCGCCGATGGCGTGGATCTGCGTCGAGATCCCGCCGAGCGCCGCCAGGTCGACGAGCTCGCGCAGTCGCCCGGGCTCAGTGATCCAGACGCCGCGGCGCAGATCGGGCGCAAGCGGGCGGTTGCGCTCGGGCTCGATGTCGGCGAGGAGCGCGGCGGTCCGCGAACCGAGCGAACCATCGGCGAAGCACTTCTGCCAACCGATACGGGCACGGCCGCTTGGGTTCGCCCCGAGGATTGCGCCGCTGCGAAGCCCGCCGGCGAGGGCCGTCTCGAGCGCGTCGTCGCGCAGCGACGCCACGACCCGAAGCGGGAGCCGTTCGAGCTCGGCGAGGTGCGCATAGGCCGGGTACGACCATTCGAGATCGGGATCCGGTGCGAGCCCGCCCGGATCGTGCGCCGCAACGACGCCGAGCGCCAGGAGCTCGAGCGAGACGGCGGTGATCGCGGTCTCGAGGGCTGGCCCGGTCATCGGCGGGATCCGGGTCGTCACGAGCCCGGTCGCCGCCTCATTGAGCACGCCTTCGGGCTCGCCGTCCGCGCCCCGCCGGATGAGCCCGCCGGCCGGGTCTGACGTCGAACGGGTGACGCCGGCCAACGCGAGGGCCGCATGGCTGGCCAGGAGAGCGTGGTGGTCGTGCGCCCACAGCGCGCAGCGTCGCCCGGGCGCGATTGCCTCGAGATCGTCCGCGGTCGGCCAGCGGCCCCATCGATCGACGCCCCAGCCGTGCCCCTCCAGCCATGCCGACGGATCGACGAGTGCCTCGTGGGCGCGGCGGATCCGGTCGAGCCCCTCCGCGAGGCTCGCGGCCGCGGTAAGGTCGAGCTGGTGGGCCGAGACCGCGGCCCGGGCGAGGTGGAGATGCGCGTCGGTCAGACCCGGGATCGCGACCTCGTCGGGCCCGAGCTCGATCCGTTCGGTGTGCGCGTCGGCACGCGTCTCGAGATCGACCGCCGACCCGGCGAATGCGACCAGGCCGTCGCGGATCCCGATCGCCTCGACCCAGCCCAGGCCGGTCTCGCCGGCGAGCGTCGCGATCCGACCGGTGACCAGAGTGTCGAGCGGCACGGCGTCAGGGTGGCGGTGGTCGCTGCCGGGTCAGGCGCGGTCGGTCGGATCGGATGGTCCGACGTGGCGCGCGTCAGCCCCTCCCGCCGCGGGGTCCGGTTCGACGCTCGCGATGACGGGCGGAAACGGCCCGCCCAGCGGCGTCCGCACCGCCGGCTCTCGCCACGTCGGGCGGTCGGCGTGGAGGGCGGCCGCGATCGGATCGACCGCGTTCGGATCGGCCGCGGGCTTTGCATCGGACTCCGCCAGCGGCCCGCGCTTCACGACCGAGACCACCCCGATGATGACCACGACGATGGCCATCGCGAAGATGACGATCGTCGTCCCGACGGCATCGGAGATCGGCCCGACGATGATGATCGGCAGGAAGCTCGCGACGGACACCAGCATGCCGAGCACACCGAAGACACGCCCGCGAACGTCCTCGGGAAGGTCCTCCTGGAGCTGCGTCTGGGCCGGGATGGCAACAAGGCCGTATGCAACCCCGGCAAAGAAGGCGATCACGACAACGACCGATAACAAAGACGTGACGCCCGACAGGTCGAGCCCACCGGCGGTGTCGGCGCCCTGCAGGAAGCGGCTGATGGGACCGGCCGCGGAGAGTGCCGCGAGCAGGATCCCAAGGATGATCAGGCCCCCCTCGATGACCCTCCGACGATGGAACCAGCGGCCGTATGAGTTGAGCAGGAGTATCCCGGTCACGATCCCGAACCCGAGCGGCAGCACGACGACCACGAAGTCCTCCGCCGCGAGCCCGAGCGTGTCCCGCGCGAATGCGGGTCCCAGTACGCCCAGAACACCGACGAGCGACGCGGTGATCGCGAGGTAGACGAGCGACCAGCTGATCGAGCGATTGGCGCGGATGAAGCTGAACCCTTCGCGCAGCTCGGCGAACGTCGAGGTTACGGCTCGTTCCGCCTCCCCGACACCGAGCCCCGCACGCGCACCTGCCTCGTCCGGTTGTGGGGGCGGCGACGCTGGAAGCGTGAAGCAGAACGCGGCCGCAAGGAAATAGAGCCCGGCGACGACGAGGATCACGGTCGGCGCGCCAGCCAGCTTGACGACCAGGGGCCCGAGCAACGCAAAGCCGAGGGCGAACGCCGCGTTGAGCGTCAGCGTGAAGATCCCGCTCGCCGCCTGCAGCTGCCGGCGCGGCACGAGGAGACCGATCATCGCCAGCTCTGCCGGCGCGAAGAAGACGGTTACCGTCGAAACAAAGATGTTAAGCAACAGGATGATCGCAAAGTTGGTGCCACCGAGGAAAAGCGCGACGAACGCCACCCCCCGCATCCCGTTCGTCGCGATCAGGATCACCCGGCGGTCGATCCGATCCACATACACGCCGGCAACCGCCGAGAAGAGAACGGCCGGCACGAGGAAGCTCAGGATCAGCAGGCTGACCGCGGTATTCGAGCTCGTCGACTTGACGACGATGACGGTCAGGCCGAACAGGACCATGTTCCCGCCGATCTGGGTCGCAGCCTGCGACAGCCAGAGGCGAAGGAACCCGCTGTTGCGGAAGACGGCGAGCGCGCTCTCCGAGGGTTCGGGTGCGGCGGGACCGGCGGTTGTCGCTTCCAGCGTCACGACGGCCGCCCGCCAGAGCCCGACGTTCCCGCGACGATCCTATCGACGGCCTGGGTCATCGCCGGGTCTCCGCGCGAAACGAAGTCGGCGAGACGGCGCTCCACCGTGCGTCGCCCGAGCAGGACATGTCGGGAGCACGTCTCGCAGCGCAGGCCGATGTCCGCACCGAGGCGATCGACGAGCCAGGTGCTCCCGCCACACGGATGACGGCGGCGGAGGCGAACGACGTCGCCGAGGAACAATGTGAGGACGGGCTGGTCTGCCATCGGCGCGTCAGGGTATCAAAGGCGTGGGTGGCCGTGCGCCGGAACAAGGCTGCGCGTCGTGGCTGGCAGCGCCAGCCGGTCGACCGGGGTGACCGTGACCACGACGTCGGGCAGGGTCGCCGCAAGTTGCGCGATGACGCCGCCCGATCGGGTCAGCGAGCCGGTCAGCTTGTCAGGCGCGCCGATCGCATCGAGCTCGAACGTGGCCCCGAGCCGAGACCCGTCGAATTGCGCCTCGCCCGCCGCGCCGGTCACGACGGCGCCGGTGACGACGCGGACATCGCCCACGGCAATCGCCTCCGCGCCCGCATTGCGCAATTCATTGATGAGCTCCTCGACACCCGGACCGTCGATCAGCCCGCGGATCGAGATCGTCACGCCGGGGCCGCTCACGGGCTCGAGGCCGGCATAGGCACGTACCCGTTCGAGGTCGGCCGTGATCTCGTCGACGGAGACGTCACCGCGCGATCGGTTCGCCTTGAGCGTGGCGAGCTCGCCGTCGAGCGTCGACGCCTCGCGACGGAGCTGGTCGTTCCGGGCGTTGAGGTTGGCAACGAGGACCGTCAGGTCCTGTGACGAAAGCTGCGCAAGCCCGGAGCCCCCGGCCTGCGACCGAAGCTGCACGACCACGAGCAGCCCGAGGACGAGGGCGACGAGGGCGATCGTCAGCTGGCTTCGGCGTCGGTGCATCTCAGTCGGGTCCGAAGCCGCTGCTGGGCACGGCCGACGGTGCTGGCCGCGACGAGGCGACCGGCCGCGCGTAGCGCAGGGTGACCGTGCCGACGAACGCGGGCATGTCGACGGTCGGGGGTTCCGCCGACGAGACGCGGATCCCATAGCTTTCCCCGCGCGCCCGGATGAAGTCGACGAATCCCGGCGAGGCGCTCAACTTCTCGTAGAGGCCGCTGGCGCCCAGTGCGGTGATCTGGTAGGGCGGTGTCAGGTACGCAGAGTTGACCAGCAGTGAGGTCCCGACGTCGATGATCGCCGACGTCGGGGTGATCCGCTCGCCGTTGACCGCTATCGCCTCGGCGCCCGCGCCCCACAGCTGTTCCACGACAACCCGGATGTCGCGTGACCCGACGAGGTAGTCCGAGACGCTGCCGTCCGGCGGGACGGGCTGCTTCGAATCCTCGAGCTGGATGACGATCCCGGTCCCGGTCAATGCGATCAGGCCGGCCGCGATCCGCGCCTCCTGGAGCTGGGCGTTGAGCTGGCGGACGAGGTCGGCCGAGCCGGTCCCCTGGTCCTCGACGGCCTGAATCTGGCTGCGCAGGTCGAGGATCTGCTGCTTCAGCGTGTCCTGCTGCGACTGGAGCTCGTTGGCCGTCTCCACGAGCGGAGTCCGTTCCTGTGTCGTGTAGCGGACGCGCGGGCCTTCCGACGCGAGCTGGGCCGCGACCAGGAACCCGAGCGCGAGGAGGGCCACACCGAGCGTCACCTGCCAGCTCGGGATCGCGCGGACGCGGCGGAGCGCCATCACGACGTCCGCGCCGACATCTGGCGGCGGCGGGCAGCCACGACGATCAGGACCAGTCCGACGATGACGATCACGACCACGAGTCCGATCCACGTGGACAGGCCGTCATCCGATGACGCGGGCGTCGCGCCCGGAATCGGCGCGGCGGAGCCGCCCGTGCTGCCGGGTGCCGCGGAGCGATCCAGCGCCCCGGACGAGCCCGGCATCGCGCCGAGCCAGGCCGACGGCACCGGACCCGGCGGCGCGGACTCGGGACCGGAGCGCGCCTTCGGGGTCGCGTTGTTGGCGGCGAACCATGCCCCTCCGAAGGCGGTCATGTCGAGGCCCAGCGCGTCCTTGAACGCCTCGTTGTCGGTGCGCCCCTCGGCGTACGAGCGAATCAACTTCACGAGCGCGGGACTGCCGTAGGTCCGGATCATGAAATCGACCGCCGAGACGCTCTCCGAATAGGCGAGGAAGAAGTCGTCGCCGTTGGGGAACTGGCCGGTCAGCCCGTCGAGGGGGATGAGCGATCCGGCGGCCGCCGCGGCCCGGACCTGGGCGCGGTCCGAGGTACCGTAGCTCTCGCTCTGATAGACCGCGAGACCCTCGTTGAGCCAGCGTGGCGCCAAGTGATACGGATTGTCCGCCGCGGTGTTGAAGACGAGATGAACGAACTCGTGCGGAATCCGGACGGCCACGAGCGGATCGTCGATCTGGTCGGGTGGGATCAGCCCGAGCAGCGTGCGGATGTTGGCGAACGCGGTCCCGGCGACGTTCTCGTGCGCGCCCGGGCCGAGCGCGCCGTAGAAGTCATCAACGTTCGCGTAGACGAAGAAATCGACCGGCTGGGTCTCGGTGACGCCGAGCAGCTTCGATGTCGCAACGACCTCGTCCTCGCCGAGCCGCAAGGCCTTGGCGGCGAACGCGTCGGTCCCGTCGTACCAGTGGACACGCACGAGATTGCTCGTGGCGGTTTTCCACTGGAAGCGGTCGTCGGCATAGACGAGCCGAAACTCCGGCCCGAGGGCCACCGCGGTCGGGTCGTCTGCCGCAACGACACGCCAGCGCGCGACGATCCCGGTGTTCGGGATCATGTGGGCGGGACCCGAGGTGTCGAGCGTGTACGTCAGCGTCGTCGCACCCGAAGTCGCCGGCACCGGGACGTCGACGACCTCCGGCCCGATGGCGTCGGCGATCGTCAGGAGGACCTCGGCCCGCCCGATCGGCTGCGAGATCGTGATCGGCTGGCTGAACACGATCCCGGTGTTGAACGTCGAGTTCGCCGTCGGACTCCCGAATGTCGCCGGCGCCGCCGCTGCCGCGACGGGCACGACTCCCAGCAGCAGACCCGCCGTCAGCGTCGCCGCGAGGGCCGTGCGTGTCAGTTTGCCCATGCGAGCCCCGCCATCCGCACGATCCCAAGCCCGTTCTGGCCGGCACCGAGCAGGCCGGTCCGCGTCAGCGCCCAGCCCGGACCGTAGACCACCGGCACGACGGGGACCTGGTCGCGCACGACGGTCTGCGCGCGCTCGTAGGCAGCCGCCGCGACCGCCGGATCGCTCGCCGAGACCGCCTCGGCGATCGCGGCGTCGAAGGTCGGGTCGGTCCATTTTCCGTAGTTGTTCGAGGCGCCGGTTCCCAGGAGCACGCCCAGGAAGTCGTTGGGACCGGGATAGTCGGCGACCCACGCCAGCGCCCACATCGCGGGTGGATCGGTCGCGAGGCGATCGAAGTAGCCGTCGCCCATGGTTTCCGGCTGCAGGCTGATCCCGAGCTCTCGCTTGACCTCCGCGACGACGGCGCCATCGAACCGCTCACCGCCGGTCATCAGGATCGTCGCCGGGAACCCGGCCCCGCCCGGGAAACCGGCGTCGACGAGGAGCTTGCGAGCGTCGGACGGGTTGTAGGCCGGGAGGAAATCCGTGTCGCTGCGGCCCGGGATCCCCGGGGGGACCATCGAGTTCGCGACCTGCGACGTCCCATCACCGCCGCTCAGGACCGCCATCCGCCGCCAATCGATGGCCTCGCCGAATGCGCGCCGCACCCGCGCGTCGTTGAACGGCGGTTTGCGCGTGTCGAAGCCGTAGTACTGGACGGAGAGCGAATCGACGAGCCGGAGCTGCGGGCCGAGCGTCTGATCGTAGGCCAGCCATGTCGCATCGATCCCGAAGACTGGCGCGTAATCGAGGTCACCGGCGGAGAACGCATCGACCTGGCCGCGCCCACCGAGGTCGCCGACGAGGTCGATCGTCCTGATCGCCGGCGTCCCCGCCCAGTAGTGCTGGTTCGCGGTCAGCGTCAGACCGGTCGCCGTCTCGCCCGACAGGACGTAGCCGCCGCTGGCGACGAAGCCGCTGCCCGCGGTGAGCGATCCGGCGACGGACCCGACACCCGGTGGCACGACCGAGAACGACGGACCCGCGACGATATTCACGAAATCGGTCGCCGGCCGGACCAGGTCGACGGCCAGGTCGCCGGCGGCATCGTCGGCGTGCAGCCCGACCGAGGCCGGATCGGACGCCGGCCCGCGCAGGTACGCCTCGGCACCGCCGATGTCGAATGCGAGCGACGCGAGCGGTGATGGATGGGCGGGATCGATGAGGCGGAGCCAGCTGCGCGCGACGTCGGACGGCCGAAGCGGACTCCCGTCCGAGAAGGTCAGGTTGGGGCGCAGATGGAACGTCACGCGACGCCCGCCGTCGTCGAATCGCCACGATTCGGCGAGCGCTGGGCGGACATGGAGGTCGGCGTCGAAGCTGGTCAGCGACTCGAAGAGCTGGGCGGTGACCGCCGCACTCCCTGCGTCGCCCTGGGCGGCCGGGTCGAGCGTCGTCGGCGTCCCGGTCAGGATCCGGACCGGGCGATCGGTCGCCGCCAGCACGGGGCCTCCGCATGAGCCCAACACGGTCGCGAGCACGGCGAGGACGACGAGTCGGCGCATCGCCGGGAGTATAGGGCGGGTCGCGCGGATGGCCCGACGGGCACGAGATGAGGCCCCGCAAGACCACACCGCCGGGGGAACGATGGGACTGGACCTGCGAGGCCTCTGGTGGGATAACGAGCCGATGTCCGATGCGTTAGGGGCACGAGCCGGCGGACTTGCAGAACGGCGCGCTGCGGCGCGCGCCGGCCATCGGTAGCATGGGCAGCCAGATGGCACTCCACCTCCGCAACACGCTGAGCCGCCGGGTCGAACCCGTCGAGCCACTCGAGCCGGGCCGCGTCCGGATCTACACCTGCGGTCCGACCGTCTACCGCTACGCTCACGTCGGCAACCTGCGCAGCAACCTCCTCGCCGACCTGATCCGGCGGACGCTGCTCTACCACGGGATCGACGTCCTCCACGTCAAGAACATCACCGACGTCGGCCACCTGCGCGACGAGGGTTTCGATCGCGGCGCCGACCCGATGCTCGTCCAGGCCGGTCTCGAATCGAAGACGCCGGCCGAGATTGCCGCAGCGTACGAGGCGGCTTTCCACGCCGACGAGGCGGCCGTCAACGTCCTGCCCGCCCACGTCTTCCCCCGGGCGACCGAGCACATCCCGGAGATGGTCGCGCTCGCCGAGGCGCTCGAGGACGCCGGCTACGGGTACGCCTCGGGCGAGCGCAACGTCTACTACGACGTTGGGCGGTTCGATGGCTACGGACAGCTCTCGGGCAACACCCTCGCCGACCTGCGCGCCGGCCATCGCGGCGACGTCGAGCCCGACAAACGCGATCCTGCGGACTTCGCCCTGTGGAAATCGGCCGGCCCGGGTCGCCTGCTGAAGTGGCCGACAGCCCGCTGGGGCGAGGGTTTCCCCGGCTGGCATCTCGAATGCTCGGCGATGGCGATGCGCTATCTCGGGCCGCACTTCGATATCCACACGGGCGGGATTGACAACGTCTTTCCGCACCACGAGGACGAAATCGCCCAATCGACGCCGATCACCGGCGTCATTCCTGCGCGGCTGTGGGTCCACGGCGAATTCCTCTTGATGGACGGCCGGAAGATGGCCAAGTCGGCCGGAAACTTCCAGCGGGTCACGGCACTCGTCGAACGCGGTCTCGACCCGCTCGCATTCCGCTACCTGGTCCTCACCTCGCGCTATTCACGCAAGCTCGAATATTCGGACCGCTCGCTGGAGGCCGCGGCGGCGGCGCTCGAGTCCCTGCGGGCGGGCCTCCGCGCGTTCGGTGCGCCACCCGAAACGGGACCGTGGGCCGCCCCGGCCGTGTTTCGTGCCGGGTTCGCCGGGGAGCGACCGGCCGGGATCGCCACGGGCGCGAGCGGCCATGGCAGCGACCCCGCCCAGCCCTTCGAGGTGCGCGATCGCGCGAGCGCAGCGGGGGCACCGCTGACCCCGGACGGGCAGGCATTCCACGAGCGGTTCGTCGCGGCGATCGACGACGATTTGGACCTTCCGGTGGCGCTTGCGCTCCTGCGGGAAATCATGAAGGCCCCGCTCACGGCCGACGAACGGCGCTGGCTGCTACTCGACGCGGATGCGGTCCTCGGGCTCGACCTCGACCAGGTCTGGGCGGGGGCGGATCGCTCGGCGCCGGTCGTCGGTGACCTGCCCGCGAAGGTCACTGCGCTCGTCGAGGCTCGCGATGCGGCGAGGGCGGACCGGGATTGGCCCCGCGCCGATGCGTTTCGGGCGCAGCTCGCCGAGCTCGGCTGGGAGGTCGTCGACGGCCCGGAGGGCTCGAAGCTGCGCACGGCCACCTGACCGGCCCGCGAACCGTCAGTCGCCACCGACGAGCAGATCACGGCGCGATCCGAACCGGTCGATGATCCGGTAGAAGTTGCGCTTGCTCTGCCGATCGCGCTCGTCATCGGGGAGGCTGGTGTAGCCGCGGTGCTCGTGCTTGATGAGCGGGAGGCCGGCCAGGCTGACGGCCCGCCGCGACGGGCTCCCCTCCCCCTCGTCGCGCAGGACGAGGCTCCACCAGATGTCGAGGTTCCGGTAGAAGCGGAATCGCTCATCGAGCGGACCGCGCGCGACGACGTCGTCGCGGCGGAAGGCCTGGACGTAGCCCTCGATGGCGTCGACGTCGCCCGCCGGCGCATCGTTGAACGTTCGCAGGTTTGCCGAGACGATCCCCCACCCACCCGCGACGGCCACCGTCTCGTCATCGAGCGCCCGGACGAGCGGCGTCACGATATCGCCCGTCGGCTCGATGCTCGTGTCGAGCAGGATGGCGACGGCTGCGCTGGCCCGGCGCAGGCCGATGTTCGCCGCTACCGCTTGACCGAGCCGTTCGCTCGTCCAGACGATCTCGACCGGGAGCGCAGACGACGGATCGGCCGCGTCCTGCGCCGCGAGCGCGTCCAGGGCGGCCTCCTGCTCGGGCGACGGGGCATTGGCGACGATGACGACCGAAGTGCCAGCGGGCGCTCCAACGCGGAGGCCGGCGAGCGCCCGGGCCAGATCGTCCGGCCAGTCCGTGGCGATCAGGACGACCGTGGCCAGTCCGATCGCCGGCTCCTCGAGTCGCGTCGGGACGCTTGCGCTCGAGCCGTGCCGGATACGGTCACCCTCGGCCACATCGGCCGGTGTCGCGGGTGTGAGCCCGAAGTCGGTGCCCCGGTCGGCGATCTTCCAGCCCGCCGCCTCGATCTCGGCGCGAAGACGGTCAGCCTCGGGCCAGTCACCCGCCGCACGCGCCGTGGCGCGGGCATGGGCCGCCGACAGGACCTCGTCCGGAATACGTCGTCGCGTCATCCGGGCAGGATAGCCGGGACGGCCGCAGCCGCCGGAGACCGGTCCGGGACGGGCCGGTCGTCGGCCCCGGCGCGTCAGCGCAGTGGGGCAGGACGATCACGAACGCATCGCCACCGAGGCGCGCCGCCGAAACGGCCCACCGGCACAGCCGTTCGCCGAGCGGCACGAGGCACCAGGGTCAGAGGCTCGCCTTGAGCGCGTGAATTCGGTCGTACGAGGTGCGCAGCGTCGTGCGCGAGATCAGTCCGGCCCTCGCGTCGGCCAGGAGCCTGGCGTAGACCGCCTTCGAGGACGCCTCCGAGCCGGTCACCAGGATCATGTCGGTGCCTGCCTTCGCGGCGCGCACCGCGAGCGCGCCGGTCGAGATGCCGCGCGCGGCGGCCGTCCCGGACAGCGAGTCCGTGATCGTCACCCCGCGGAACCCGAGGGTCCGGCGCAACAGGGTCACCGAGATCGCGAGCGACCAGCCGGCCGCGCTGACGCTGTCGTAGGCAGGATACGTCGCGTTCGAGAGCATGATCATCGGGATGTGGTGCGCGATCGCGGTCTGATAGGGCCGCAGTCCCGGGGCGAGCCGGCTCCTCGAGACGCCGATGGTCACCACGTAGGCATCCGTGCTCCTCGTGGCGAACCCGAGCCCGGGGAAGTGCTTCATCGACGGGACCACGTGCTTCGACTCGAGGCCGGTGGCGAAGGCGTCCGAGAGGACGGCCGTGCTCCTCGCGCTGAACGACCAGGTCCGGCCCTGTCGGTACATGAATGAGGCCGTGGTCGCCGGCACGTCCGCCACCGGCGCGTAGTCGACGTCGATCCCTAGACCGTGGAGCGCGGCGCCGGTGTTCGCGCCCTGCGTCCGGGCAGTCGATGCCGGGCCGATGCGGCCCATCTGCGGCGGTGACAGCGTCGGCGGTGCCCACGAAATTCGTTTGACCGAGCCACCCTCCTGGTCGGTCGCGATCAGGAAATGTGGTTGGCCGCCGGCGACCGCTGTCGCGTGGAGCTTCGCGGTCAAGGCGATGAGTGCCGCCTTCGTGGTGACGTTCGCGCCGAAGAGGATCACGCCACTGACTTCACCGCGCCGGATGCGGCCGAGCAGATCGGCGCTCGGCGTCGCTCCCTCCATGCGGACGACGAGCTTCTGGCCGATCAGCTGGGCCAGCGTCGGGGTGGCGGTCGTGGTGGCGGCCAAGACCGTCGACGGGACGGGGGCGGTACCTACGCCCAGGAACGAGATCAGGAGGAGCGCGCTGACGATGTGTTTCATACCCGGTTTGGGCAGCGGTCAGTGCGTTTCGTTCAATCCCGGGCCCATCGGCGAAATGGCCTCCGCTGACCCGACCTGACTTTCGGTTCCTGAACAGCGGCCCTTCGTGAAGATACGGTCCACAAATGGCTCGCCGACTGCGATTCTCCAAGAACGACCGCGTGCTGGGTCTGATCGAGCTGATGGCAGCGTCGTCGTTCGGTGTCGGCGGGGTCGTCTCCTTCGTGACCGCCAGCGAGGCTTCTTCGATCCTGCAGGCCAAGGCCCAGCTTGGGACCGCCGAGCACACCGCCCGCGACTTGGCCAGTGAGATTGAGCAGGAGCTGGCGTACCTCGACGATTACGTGCTCTCACGATCGCCGGTGATGCTGACCAGGTTCAATGACACGATCGCCCGGGAGAGCGAGACCGTGCGCCAGGTCATGGACGTCACGGCGAACCTTCCGGACGTCAGGGCCGCCCTCCAGGCCCTCGAGGCGACAAGCATCGACTGGCGCGGCCGGATCGCGGTACCGGCGATCGCGGCCATCAGAATCGGAGACGAGGCGTCGCTCGCTCGCTTCGCCAACCAGGCGGGCCAGGATCGCGTTGCCGTCACCGACGGGACGGGACGCGTCGACCGGTGGCTGGCCGGCGCCGAGCAAGACGTCGCAGAACGCCAATCCTCGGCCGCGGTCACGGCGAACCTTGGGATCGCGATCGCCTTCGGCGTCCTTGCCATCGCCTTTGGGGTCGCGTTGCTCGTCGTTCGTCGGTTCGGGCGCGCGCTCGAGCGTGACGCGCGCCAGTCGAACCTGCTCAACCAGTTCACGGAGGTGACCTCTTTCGCCGCAGACGACCGGCAGGTCGCCGAATGGAACCTCATCGCGCTCGGCCGGCTCGCGTCGCCCGACGCATCGGTGACGCATCTCCTCAATCGGTCGCTCGACCGGGCCGTCCCGGAGGCGCAGACCGGGGACGCCGTGGCGGACGTCCTGCCGCTCCGGGCGCTTGACCGGTGCGCCGGGGTTCTGCGCGGAGCGCTGTTCGTGTCCGACGATCTCGCCGACAACCTGAGCGTTCATTGCCCGATCTATCCCGCAACCGACGGGACGCTGGCATGTGTCCCCCTCGGCAACGACGAGATGGTCGGTGCCGTCCACCTCTACTGGCGGCGAGCGAACGCGTTGCCGCTCGATCGTCGGTCGAACATCAGCCGGGTGACCGAGCACGCCGCCCTGGCGA
Source organism: Chloroflexota bacterium (assembly GCA_039933675.1). Classification (GTDB taxonomy): domain Bacteria; phylum Chloroflexota; class Limnocylindria; order Limnocylindrales; family CSP1-4; genus SPCO01. The sequence goes on along the minus strand of JBDTNS010000005.1, from coordinate 5,524 downwards.
TCGGCAATCGACGTCTGCTCGCCGCCCGCCACGGTCAGGCGAACACCGATCCGCGAACCAGCCTCGCCAATAGCCGGGCATTCGACCTCGCGCTGGAGAGTGCCCTCGTCGCCCGCGCCGGTCACGAGCCGCTCTCGGTCCTGATGATCGATGTGGACCACTTCAAGCAGTTCAACGACGCCATGGCCACCCGGCCGGCGACGAGGCACTGCGGGCGTTCGCGAGCGTCCTGCGCTCATGCATGCGCGACGGCGACGTCGCCGCGCGCTACGGTGGTGAGGAGTTCGCGGTTCTCCTGCCCGGGGTCGACGCCGGCGTCGCGGCGATCATCGCGGAGCGAATCCGCCAGCGCACCGAGACGACGATCATCGCCCTCGCACCGAGGCTCACCGACCACATCACGGTCTCGATCGGCATCTCGCACGCCCCGGAGCAGGGTCTCGACCGGGTCACGCTGCTCCGGGTCGCCGATGAAGCCCTCTACCGTGCGAAGGAGGGCGGCCGCAATCGCGTCGCCGGGCTCGGCGAACAGGCGGCACCGCAACTGGCTCTCGCGGCGGCAGCGGAGGCAGCCGTCACTCCGCAGCCGACGCGGACGCGCCGGGCGTCCTGACCTGGGCCACACCCGGGACATCCGACTACACTCGCAGTCGTCTTCGGTCGCGACCACACGACCAGGCGACCCCGTTCGAGGTCCGTCATGCCGTACCGGAAAGTCGCCGAGGCGGCGCTCGTTGACTGGCGCGCCGCCGATCGACGGCTTGCTGAGCTCGACCCAGGATCTGGCGAGTACCAGCAGGCGCTCCTCGACGCCGAAGTCGCCAGGGATCGCTACCAGGCTGCGATCGACGCCGCCCGCTCCGAGCACCTGCCGGAGCCGCCACCATTCGATGACGCGAGCGCCGAGGCGGACGTCACGCAGATGACACCTGAGGCCGTCGACGGCCAGGTCTTTGGCGGTTGAAGGCAGGCCCTCGCCTCCGGCAGTCGAAGACGCACAGGCAGCGTCGCGTGGCGCCACCGCCCGTTGTTGTGTGGCCGCCCCGGACGGACTCAGGCACCCAACAGCAACGCAGCGTCCTCAACTACTACCTCGAGGTTGGATGAGGGGCTCCCCTACCCCTCAGGATCTGTGTTCTGGTCGGGGCGAGCGATACCGCCAGCGGGCGCATACTCGCCGCCTCCTGAGCGGATCGGCATCGCGGCCGCGACCCGCCGTCAGGCGTCCCCGAAGGAGGATCTGCATGCCCAAGCTCATCGTCACCGCAGCGGTCAACGATGTCGAGGCGTGGCTGAAGTTCAAGCCGGAGATGATCGCCGCGATGTCGACGGTCGCGTCGGACGGGTCCAGCTACGTCGCCATGGATGGCAGCAACCATGTCGCCAGCACATGGGATGTCCCCGACCTCGAAGCCTTCCAGGCAGCACAGAGTTCGCTCTCTCCGGAACTGGCGGCGGCGGCGGCGCGAGCCGGTATGATCCCGCCGGTGATCATGTACATCAAGAAGTAGGCTGGGCGGATCCGCTCGCTGGGGTATTTGTGGGGAGTGCAATTTCGATTCCGAGGACGGCGTTTCTCCACACGACACGATTGAGTCCCGATATTCCGAGCCGGGACGTTGCCCAGGATCTCTTGGAAGGGTCGGGGCGAGAGGGTTAGCGCTGACACACTGTCGCGATCCCTACTGATCGCGGTCACGAACGTCCCGACTTATGTCCATCGGGCGTGGCAGAGCGCGTGGAGCCGCAGCGACTGCTCCCTTGCGTCAGCACTGACGTCGGAGGCGTAGATGCGGCGACTCACGACCCACTCGAGTAGCCTCTTCCCATGAAGGTGGAGCTGGACGCGCCAGAGCTGAGGTCGCTCCTGGATGACCCGTCGCCGGCGGCCCTGACGCTCTACCGCGACGACGGCCAGGCAACGACCTCGCCGGTGTGGTTCAGGTTCAAGGACGACGCTTTCGAGGTCGTTGTCGCAGCGACGGACCGCAAGATCGGGCTCCTACGCCGCGATCCCCGATGCGTCCTTTTGATCTTCGAAGCCGCTCCTCCCTTTCGGGGCGTGGAGGTGCGCGGCGAAGCGACCATCGAGCCCGACGAAGGGGCGAGGACGCGACTCGCCATTGCAACGCGCTACCTGGGGAGACAGGCCGGACACGTCTATGCAGACCTCGCCCGCCGACCGCCGGGCTTCGTCGTCCGGTTACCCATCCGTGCCGCACGGGCCTGGAACCTCGCCGACAAGCTTCCCTGACCCGGCCGGGTTGGCTCGTGGCGGGGCTGACTCCGCAAGGGCCCAGGCCCGTAGCCGCCCGCGTCGTCAGGGCGAGAGGAGTCGAACCGACACTATCCCGTTATGGGACTGGGTCAGTCACGCAGCCGGTGGGCTACTACCTCCAGCACGGGGCTCGGCCTGACCGTGATCGAGTAGATCGCCACATCGAAGTCGACCACTCCGCCTTGCCCCTCAGCTCGCTTGCTCACGAAGAGCCCCCGGCGGCGTGGCCAGCGGGGGCCGAGAGTGCGCCTGGGTCGGGCCGTCCGAGGACCAACGATCCTCGGACTCCCGCTTGCTCGAGGTCTACCGCGTATAGGCCGAGACCAGGTCGTGATCGACCCCATGGTCCCCGGGGACGCGAACTTCGCTGTCGAGAAAAAATCGCATCATGGCCCGGCTCGCATCCGGGCCTTGCGGATCGGTGTAGGTGCCGCGATGGCTGCCACCCGACCAGGCATGTCCGGTCCCATGCACCACCCAATGTTCGCCGACCGGCTGTCCGTTCGCGTCGCGATGGATCGTGCGTTGGTAGGCGCGGCCGTTCGGTTCCTTGCCTTGTTCGGTCGAGGATTGCGCCGCCGGTCGGGGCAGCGATCGCGCGATGATCTGCTCGCCGTTGCGCGGATGAACGGTCCTGTCCTTGTCGCCGTGAAACACAATGATCGGAATACCTTCGATGTGGGGTGCCGCCGTTGTAGCCGAGGCGCCACTCTGCATCGCTGCCAATGCAGACGGCAAATCCTGCGCCGCCGCATAGGGCAATCCGGAATGAACCCCAACCGCCGCGTAAAGGTCCGGGTAGGTCGTTGCCATGATGACCGCCATCGCGCCGCCTGACGACATGCCTGCAATGAAAACCTGCCGCTCATCGACGTGATACGTCTTGATGATGTCCCGGGTCATGCCGGCGATGATCGAGGGCTCGCCCTGCTCGCGCTGCTGGTCGAGCGCTTTGAACCAGTTCCAGCACCTGGAATGGTTGGCGCTTTGCTCCTGCGACGGATACGCCACGAAGCACTCCTGTTCCTCCGCGATTGCATTCATTCCCGTGCCCGCGGCGAAGTCGTCCGGATTCTGTGTGCAGCCATGGAGCATCACCAGCAGCGGCAACGACTGGCCTTGATAGCTCGCCGGGATGTACAGCTTGTAGGTGCGTGTGCCGAAGGGATTGGTGTACGACCCGTCGATGAAGCGCCCCCTCGCCGGCGCGTCCGTGCCTGTGTCAGGCACCCGGTGAGGGTGCAGCACCGATATCTCCTGGGAGGGTGCGTTCGGATTTAACCGGACGTGCAATCCATCCAGTAATTCGGTAACGAAACTGTTCGCTAAACCAGCATTGCCACTCGTTGTCTGCAGGACGGGGTCGATTTCGTGCGTGACGACGGAGCGTCCCGGAGAATTCACGGGCCATGCGACATTCGGCAGGAATTCGCGCAAGGTGCGTTGAATTGCTTCGGTGGCTGCGGGCGCGCCATTGCCGCGACCGTCGCGCAGGGCCCCAGTCGCTTCGCGCATGGTGGCGATCATGTGTTCGTTGATGTTCATCGTGTGGTTCTCCTGGATGTCTCAGCGAATGCGGCCCGCCAGGGCGGCTTTCACCGCGGCGCTGGCATGCAGGGCGCCGAGCACTTCAATGGATTCGATCGTCGCTACCGCGAGTTCCGGCGACACGTCGGGAGCGATGCTGGCGAGGCCGAGAACCTGGATTTGCAAGCGTTGTCCCGCGGTCTGCGCTGCCTCAAGATCGGCGCGCGAATAGTGTTGGAGGCCGAGCACGAGACTCTTGCGCGCGACTGTTTGTTTGACGACCTCAGCGTGGTTGCTCAATTGATTTCGAATTGCGGTGCGAATTAGATCCGTACGGTTCGAGTAAAACCCCTCCTGAACCAGCAAATCAATTTGCCCCAGGTCGATCAATCCAAGGTTGATGGTGACTTTTTCGCTTTCGCTCGTTCTTGAACGGATGTCGGTAACGCCCATATATCCTCCGTCGACCATCCACAGGGATGGTGAGTGGATGGTATACGACGTAATCACCAAGTTTGTCAAATGGAAGTCGGCTCGGCCATTTCGGGCCCGGTGCTCGACGCGCCGGGCCCCTGGATTCGCCGCCGGGGACACACTGCGGATCCCGGAGCGTCTCTAGCGCATGCGTCGATGATCGGCGCCAGCCGACTCTGGGGCGACGATGCACCTCCCAGCCTGACCAATCGTCGCGATCATCGGCTTGTCGGTCCTATTGACTGGCTGCTCCGTGACGACCATCGCGACTCCAGCAGCGTCGCACGCGGATGGACCGACCCTCGACTCATCCGATCCGGCGGTCGCCGCATCCGCCACTCCGCCATCGCCCGAGCCGACCCCGGCCGCGGCCGTCTCGGAACCAACAGCCGTTTGCCCTTGGGAAGGCATCGACGACGGCCATTACGACGGGGGGGGGTCCGGTTCGAGTCCACTGAGCTGCCCGACCATCCGCAGCAGCTCGACGTCGCGATTTCGACCACGCCGGGCGAACGTGCCGGCGCCTACACACTCTCCGTCGTCAGCCTCGACGGCCGCGTGATCGGCCGACTGGAGGTCATGGTCGCGACCAGCGTCAAGTAGCGGGCAGCCGAGTTGCTGCTGTCGTTCTGGCGCCCCCGGACAGACTCCGGCCCCCAGCAGCAACGCAGCCTCCTGGACTGGTATCTCGAGGTCGGCTGACCGAGCTTCCTACCCGGACGCTCGTTGATCTGGTCGGGGCGAAGGGTCTCGCGGCTTCACGATCCAAGCGAGTGTTCGGATCGAGTCGGTTGTCGTAGATCGAACCGCCCGAGCGCGGTCGGCTTGAACCGGATACCGAACACGCAGCGACCAAGCGGAATGATCCAGCCTTGGCGATATCGATGTTCCCGAAGACCGCGATGGAAACACGCGCTAAGGTTGGTCAACGCTGCAGGAGGGAGGCTTAACACAAGATGCGAATGGCGGATCTCAAGCCCGGCTGGGCAGTGGTCGGGAATGACGGAAAGCACGTCGGTGCCGTCAAGCAGGTGGGCCAGAACTACGTGCTCACCTCGATCGACGGGCCGGGCGGCGATATCTACGTTCCTGCTTCTGCGATCGCTAACGTCGAGCACGACGTGATCCATCTTTCGATGCCGCAACACGATGTCGCACAGATGGGATGGGGGCAGCCGCCGCGGGACGACGACGTCCCAGCCACGTCACCTGAGACGGACCTCCACCGGCATGTCTGACCCGACG
>JBDTNS010000004.1:0-24016 GCA_039933675.1 Chloroflexota bacterium | reverse complement strand
ACGAACTGGTGCGTTGACGCGGGACGAAGCACCAAACGGGCTTGTCAGGTGCATTTCGGTCGCTAGGATGGGACCAGCCCGAGGGCGGCGGACGCTACCGACCCGGACTCGATCAGGGAGGCAGTGCTCAACATGACCGAACCTCTCACGCCGGACCCAGCGGCCGCGCCGCCACCGTCAACTGGCTGGGCCGCGCCTCCGCCGCCCGTCCAGGCGGGCCCGGCGGGCTTCGTCTACGCCGACGTTCCGAACCGGGCGATCGCCTACATCATCGACGCGATCATCGTCGGCATCGTCGTCTCGATCGTCAATTCGATCGTCGGCGGGATCGCCGGCAATGCCGCCACCATCGACCCGGGGACCTTGGCGGTCCACATCAACTTCGTCGGCCTCGTCGTCTCGGCAATCGTCGGGGCCGCGATCAGCGCCGCCTACTTCATCTACACCTGGACGAGCATGCGAGCGACGCTCGGCATGCGGATCCTCGGGATGCAGATCGGCAACGCCGGTGACGGCGCAACGCTCACGATGGATCAGGCCGTTCGCCGCTGGCTGGCAATCGCGCTGCCGGGACTCCTGGCCCAGGTGCTCCTGGTCATCCCCGCCATCGGGTTCATCCTCGCCCTGCTCGCCTTCGGCTGGTTCATCTACCTCGTGTGGACGACCGCCAAGAGCCCGACCAAGCAGGGCTTCCACGACGTGTTCGCCCACTCGCAGGTCGTCAAGGCCGCTCGCAGCGCCTAGACACACGCGGCGAGGCCCGGATTCGCCGGGCCTCGCCAGCCACCCTCACTCGGCGATCGCGTGACTTCGACCTAGAACGGCGGCCACGGAACGGCCGGCCAGTCCGGGGCGGGGAATGGGAAGCGGCCCATCGCCAGGAGCGCGTCGGTTCGCCGGGTCGTGGCGCGGACCTCGGTCCGCGACAGCAATCCCGTCAGCGTCGCGCCCAGCTCGACGTCGAGGGCGGCCCGAATCCGTCCGAGGCCCGCGAGCTCCTCGGCATCGAATGGCTCGCCCCGCCAGCCCCACAGCACGGTCCGCAGCTTTGGCACCGGCGAGAAGGTGACGCCGTGGTCGACGCCGTAGATGTGGCGGCCGCCGTCGACCGGCAGGATGTGACCGCCCTTGCGGTCCGTGTTGTTCATGACTGCATCGAGCACGGCCATTCGGCGCAGCCGCGGGTCGTCCCCGACGACCATCCCAACGACATCGATCCCGGGATCCGTCTCGATGAAGACCTGGACCATGCCGTCACCGAACGGGCCGTCGCGCAGCACGGTCGGCGGAACGATCCCCCAGCCGCTCGCCTCCGACAGGTGCCACGCGGCCACCTCGCGGCGTGCCAGCGTCCCGTACGGGAAGTCGTCGAGCGGCCGCTCCCCGAGGGTCGGCTTGTAGATCGCATCGATCACGAGCGGCGGTCCCGGATCGGGGCAGACGCGGGTCAGCGTGGCCAGCATCGCGTTGTTCGACGAGGCGACGATCCGCCCGATGATCTCGATCTCGCCTTCGCGCAGGGCATCGAGCGTTGCGGCTCGGTCGATCATCGCTGCGGCCCGGACTAGTTGATGTAGTGGCCGTTGCGCCGCGGGCAGATATGGCCCTGCGGATCGAGCGGCGCCCCGCACAGGGGACAGGGCGGTCGCCCGGACGCGACGATCCGCTCGGCACGCGCGACGAACGAGCGCGCCACGTCGGCGGTCATCCGGACGCGCAGCAGATCGGGGCCGTCTTCGTCCTCGTCGTCGTCCTCGTCGGGATCGATTGCCTCGCCGTCCTCCGACTGGGCGCGGGCCTCGACGAGCACGCGCTCGTCATCGCCATCCCAGCCGAGCGTCAGCGAGCCCGCCCGAAAGGCCTCGTTGAGGGGCTCGTCGAGCGGGCCGGTGTCGGCATCGGGCGCGACAGGGGCCGTCTCCGCGGCCCCAGCAGGAGCCGGGACGCCGCGACGCTCCAGCTCCGAGAGGAGGTCGGCGAGCCGGTCCGCGAGGACGACGACCTGCGCCTTCTCCAGCACGATGCTCACGACGCGCGAGCCCTCCCGGGCCTGGAGGAAGAAGGTTCGGTCGCCCGGCCGGCCGACGGTGCCGGCCACGAATCGCTCGGGCGGATCGAACAGGTAGCGGCGTCGGGGCATGACTGGACTCTATACCGATTCGGCGCCGCGCCCGTGTGTCGCCGCGCTCAGCCGATCGAGACGGAGATCGTGTGCCAGCCGCGCGCCCCGTCCGGATCGGGCGGCGACGGCTGCTCGGTCTGGAGAACGCCGTTCCCGTCGGTCGCACGAACCGACAGGACGTGTCTTCCGGGGGTCGCCGTCCAGTCGGTCACCCACTGAACCCAGGTGGAGTCCGAGATCGGAGTCGACAGGCGCGCGTCCTGCCACATGCCATCGATCGAGACCTCGACCTTTGAGATGCCGCGGTCCGGTGCCCAGGCGATCCCGGCGATCGGGACGTGCCCGGCGGCGACGCCGGCACGCGGGGTATCAATCCGCGACTGGGTCAGGATCGGGGCCTCCTTGGCCCACCCAAGGGGGACCCAGTAGCCGTTGAACGACTCGAGCGTCGTCAGCTCGAGCTCGGAGAGCCATTTTGTCGCCGAGACGTATCCGTAGAGCCCCGGGATGATGAGCCGTGCGGGGTAGCCGTGACGGGGCGGGAGCGGTTCGTCATTCATCTTCACCGCGATCATCGGCTCGCGAGCGGGGTCCATCACCCATGCGGTGGGCATCCCGGCGGTGAAGCCGTCGACCGAGCGACCTACGAGCTGGGTCGCCGACGCCTGGACGCCGGCGATCGCGAGGACGTCACGCAACCGGACGCCGGTCCACTTGGCGTTGCCGACGAGATTGCCGCCGACCTCGTTGCTGACGCACGAGATCGTGACGTACTGCTCGAAGAGCGGGAGTGCGATCAGCTGCGCCCAGGTCAGGGTCGTCTCGCGGTCGACCAGCCCGTGGATCCGGAGCTTCCAGGTGGCCGTGTCGACACCCGGGACGAGGAGCGCGGTATCGATCCGGTAGAAGGTCGCGTTGGGCTGGATGATCGGGGTCACGCCGTTGACCGTCGAGGAGAGGTCCGCACCGGCCGGGAGCGGCGCCGCCGTGACCGATGCCGGGGGGATGGCGGGTCCACTGGCCACCGGGGCGGTCGCCTGCCGCTCGAGCAGGTTGCGCCCGACGATCCCGGCCGCGGTTGCGGCGACCCCGACCGCTCCGGCCCGGATCAGGAATGAGCGGCGCGACCAGTCGGGCATGACAGCGACGGCGCGGGCGCGTCCGGAGGCGTCGGCGGGGACGCCCGCGCGCACGCGATCGAGGAGCCAGCCGAGGACCCACAGCGCGACCCCGACCGAGATGGCCGCCGCGGCCGCTTCGATCCCGGGGTTCGCGAGGGGATCGCCCAGCGACGCCAGGAACCCGAGGACGCCGAAGGCCACGAAGGCACCGGCCGCCACCTCGTAGCGGCGGAGGGCGACGATGCCGAGCGCCGCGCCGAGGGCGAGGGCGACGATCACAATGAGCAGCTCGAGCGCGAGCTTGTCATTCGTACCGAAGAGCGAGACCACGAGGTTCTTGGCACCGGGTGGTTGCCGGTCGACCACGACCTGACCGACGGCCGCGACGAGCGACGTGGCGCCGGGGAGGGTGCCCGCCAGCAGCTCGGAGACGCCGAGCGCCGCAGCGGTCGCGACGATGCCGGTGATCGCGGCCGCACCGCGGCGCCGGACGAGGGGCGGCATGGGCGTACTTCCCGGCGACGTCCTGGCGGCGGTGTTCACGCCGGCATCATCGCCGTTCCGTGTGACGTTCGCGTGTCGCAGCGGTCTCGCTCCGAAGCGTCCGTCAGCCCGCAGGCGCCGCCGATGGCCCCGGCGCGGCCGACGAAGCCGGGGGTGGCGTCGGCGCCGGCGTTGGGGTCGACGCTGGCGCAGGGGTCGGCGCTGGCGTTGGGGTCGGCGTCGGTGTCGGGGTTGGTTGCGGTGGTTCGCTTGGTGGCACCGACGGCTCCAGCGACGGGCTCGGCGACGGGGTCGCCACCGGGCTTGCGGGCGGGCAGGGGAGCGCCGTTGGTCCGGAGCCGACCGGCGTCGGCGCGACGAACGACGGGATCCCCCCGCTCGGGTCAGGTGTGGGCACGACGAAGCACGTCGGCGAGGGTTGCGGCCCGCACGCGGCCCCGACGAGCGCGCCCCACGACGTCCCGTACGGGTGGAAGCTGCCCGCATAGAAGTACGTCGTCCTCGTTCGCGTCGGGCCACCGACGGTCCCGGGCCCTCGCGCGGCGCGCGCAAGCCAATCGCGATCGCCTGCCATCCAGTTCGGGAAGCTCGACTCGACGCCGACCTCGGTGACCACGTCAATGCCGCAGGTGTTCGCAGACGGCTTCGTCTTCGGTTCGGTTCCGGTGATGAACCATTCGCTGAAGGCACTGGATGCGGACGAGAGAAGACCGGTGAACGGATCGATCTTGGCCTGGACAAGGCCGTCGGCCGGCTTGGCGAAATCAGTGTTCGGCCATTTGGCCGTCGCTTCGTTGAGGAAGCCCTGCCAGACGAACGTCGAGACATCGATCGAGAAGAGCGGTGCCCCCGCCGTCGAGACGAGGCTATTGTCCGAGTTCCCGTTCCAGACGCCGACGGCGAGCGCGTAGGCGCCGCCGGTCCGCCCGGCCTCGGTCGGTGGGGCGATGAAGCCGTAGGCGTTCAGGTCCTTGGCGTCGTTGTTCGTGCCGGTCTTCAGTGTCGCTGCACGCCGCCCGGACGGGCCGGTGATCGCGAACTTGCCCCAGAAGGGGTTGACCTTCGGGTTCGTATTACCGGCGAGGATGTCCGTCACGATGAATGCCGCCTGAGGAGTCACCGCCTCCTTCCCGGCGGGCGGGACGTACGGATCGACGACATTCGTCCCGTTGGCGTCCTGGATTGTCAGGATTGTCGTGTGGCCGATCTCCTTGCCGCCGTTGGCGAGCGTGCCGTAGGCCGTCACGAGGTCGACGGGACGGACTTCCTGGACGCCCAGGGCGAGCGCCAGCTCGGCCGTCCGCGGACCGGCGAAGACCATCCCGAATTCCTGTGCCTTGGCGAAGACGTGGTCGGGGCCGTTGATCCCCATCGCCTTGACGGACGGGATGTTGAGCGAGAACTGGAGGGCGTTGCGGACGCGGACCGGGCCGCGCTCGAGGTTGTCTGCGTCGGTCGGCTTGTAGTTGCCGCCGAAGTCCGTCCCGACGTCCATCAGCATCGTCCCGGCGGTGATCGTCTTGTCGTTGATCCCCGTCACGTAGTTGAACGGCTTGAACGCGGAGCCGGGCTGGCGGAAGCCCTTGCCGACGACGTCGTACTGGGGCTGGAACTCGGGCCGTGTCGAGGTCGCGTAGTAGCTCGCGCTGCCGACGTAGGCGACGAGCTCGCCGGTCTGGTAATCGATCGCGACGAGCGCGCTGTTGCGCAGGTTCTTGTTGCGCAGGTTGGCCATCCAGCTCGGCAGGGTCTTGAAGCCGAGTGCCTTCGCCGCCGCGGTTGGGTCCTTCGCATGAGGCACGATGGCCGCCGCGCGCACCCACTTCTCCGCGATCTTCTGGAGACCGGCATCGAGCGTGGTGGTGACACGCAGGCCGCCCTGCTCGAGTCGATCGCAGGTCGTCGCGTCGGGGCCGCACAGGTTGGCGGTCAGCTCGTCACGCACCGCCCACACGAAGTGCGGTGCGATCCAGTTCGCGGTCGTCTGGTTGCTCAGCACGACCGGTTCGGACTTCGCCGCGTTGAAATCCACCGAGGAGTACTGGCTCCCGGACATCGGGGTTCGTCCCTGCGCCAGGAGGTCGAGGATCTGGTCACGTCGCTGGACGACGGTGGTCGTATCCGGGACGACGAGCTGCGGCTTGGGGCAGGTATCGCCTTCGGCGACGGTGGTGGTGCATTTCTCGATCGCGTTGCGGACAAGGTCGTAATTGGAGGGCGATTTCGGCAGGGCCGCGATGATCGCGGCCTGTGACGGGTCGATCTTCAAGAGGTCGATCCCGAAGTACGAGTCGACCGCCGCCTTCACGCCGTAGCTCTGGTTGCCGTAGTAGTTCTGGTTGAGGTAGGCGGTGATGATGTCCTGCTTGCCCTTGGCACCCGGGAAGGCCTCGGTCACCCGGATCGACTGGATGATCTCCTTGAGCTTCCGCTCGGCCGTCCGATGCGGGTCCTGGACGAGCGCCGGGTCAAGGAGCCGGTTGCGGACCAGCTGCTGAGTGATCGTCGAGGCGCCGCGGCTGTTGCCGCGCAGCGAGTCGAGCGCCGCCGAGGCGATCGCGACCGGATCGAAGCCGGCGTTCTCCCAGAACGTCTTGTCCTCGACCGCGGTCGTCGCATCGAGGAGGACCTTGGGGATCTGGTCGAAGGTGACGTTCTCGCGCTTGGCGCTGCCGAATCGGGCCAGCTCGATCGTGCCCGTTCGGTCGTAGATGATCGTCTCCTGCTGGAGGACGGTCTGGGCGAGTGCTCGAGGATCGGACAGGTCGCTCGCGAGCGACTGGTAGGCGCGAACGACCCCTATCGCGATGATCGCCCCGGCCTCGGCCAGGATGGCGAAGACGATGATCGCGATCCAGCCGGCCGTGGTCGGGGAGGTGCGGCGTGCGCGGCGGGCAGGAGCGACGAGTCGATCTGACATGGAATTGGGCGGCTCCGGGTGCAGGACGTGGTGTGCGATCGCGGGGCGATCCGGCTAAGGATGCCGCAAGCGCCCGTGCAGCGCCGTAACAAGACCATGGCGTGATATGTCGGCGGCGTACGCCCGGGTTGAAGACGGCCGCCGTTGGGCAGATGTGTCGGGACGCAGCGGTCCAGCGGATTCGGCCGGCGCCCTTCGGGTGCGGTACCGTACGGCCGACCGCGTTGGCGGCGGTTCGCGCGGAGGCAGGCAGGAGACGGCATGAGCGGCACCCGCAAGGCGCGTCCACGCTTCCGGCATCCGGTGAATCGGCAGATGGTCGACGAGGCGCCGCTGGGCGCCCGGATCGCGGACCGCGTCACCCAGTTCATGGGGAGCTGGAAGTTCATCGTCATCCAGACGGTCCTTGTGATCATCTGGATCGCGATCAATCTCGGGTTCGTCACGGGTGTCCTGAAGTTCGACCCCTTCCCGTTCATCCTGCTCAACCTGGCGTTCAGCACCCAGGCCGCCTACGCCGCACCGCTCATTCTCCTGGCCGGCAACCGGAGCTCACAGCGCGACCGCCTGACCCTCGAGCACGCCGCCAAGGAAGCCGATCTTGGCGAGAAGCAGAACGAGGAACTGCTGCGCGGCAACACGGAGATCCTCAAAAGGGTCGTGGCGCTCGAAGAGCAGATCCTGGCGCTCGAGAAGACGATGGTTGGGTTGTTGAAGGCCGCCCAGACCGGTCGGTCAGGGCCGCCCGAACCACCCGCGGGCTGACGTTTGGGGCTGGCCTTGTTTCCGCCAATCGACGTACTGGAGCGGCGTGACCGCGAACCCCTCGGGCAGCTTCACGCCCGTCGCCTGAACGGGGCAGTAGCTGTTGGGATCCCATGTCACAACGTCGGTCGGGGAGGAGCCCCGTGCTGAGACAGGTCGCGAAGGGTGTGCTGATCCACCAGAGCGAGTTCATCCAGAGCAACGCCGTTGTCGTGCAAAGCCGGGCCGGCGTGTTGCTCATCGACCCCGGGATACAGGGCTCCGAAATGGCCTGCCTCGCGAACGACCTGTCCGATTCGGGCCAGACCGTTGTGGCAGGCTTCTCGACGCATCCTCATTGGGATCACCTGCTCTGGCACGCCAAGCTCGGCGAAGCGCCCCGTTACGGTACAGCCCGCTGCGCGGCTGCTATCCGAGATCTGCTGTCGGACGCGGGTTGGAAGGCCCGCGTCGCCGAGGTGTTGCCGCCGGACATCGCCGAGGAGATACCGCTGGACCTGTTCGGCCTCATTACCGGTCTGCCCGCCGAAACTGCGCTGATTCCCTGGGATGGCCCTCAAGTCCGGATTATCGAGCATCAGGCGCATGCCCCGGGCCATGCGGCGCTGTTGATCGAGGAGCGCGGCGTTCTCGTCGCCGGCGACATGCTTTCTGATGTCCTGATTCCGATGCTCGACTTGAGTGCCTCGGACCCGATCGAGGACTACCTCGTTGCGCTGCGCCTGCTCGAGGGCGTGGCGGACGACGTCGACGTCCTCATCCCGGGTCACGGGTCCGTCGGCGGAGCCGATCAGGTACGCGCACGGATCGAACAGGACGGCGCGTACGCGCATGCCTTGCGTGAGGGCCATGCTCCCGATGACCCGCGGGTCGGCTCATCGGCCACGTTCGGCAAGGATTGGCTGCCCGGCGTGCATGAGTGGCAACTACAGCAGCTCGGCAAGAAACGAGAGCACGACGGGACGCCCGGATAGAGATCCGCTTGCGACTCACGACGACCCTGCCGAATCCGTGACTCAAGACATCGCCTGCATCCCCGGGACGGGGTCTCGCGTTTCCGTCCGTCGTGGCTGGGTACCTCGCGCCGGGGAGGGTCCGGCGACGACGACGGCTACTCCACGTACTGGAGCGGTGTGACCGTGAACCCTTCGGGCAGCTTCACGCCCGTCGCGTGAAGCGGGCAGTACCCATTGGGGACCTTATCCAAGTACTGCTGGTGGTAGTCCTCGGCGTAGTAGAACGAGCCGGCTGGCGCGATCTCCGTTGAGATGGCACCGAATCGGGCCTCGGACAGCTTGGCCTGGTAGGCGTCGCGCGAGGCCTCGGCGATGCGCTGCTGCTCGGTATCGGTGGTCAGGATGATCGAGCGGTACTGGGTGCCGACGTCGTTTCCCTGGCGCATTCCCTGGGTTGGATCGTGGTCCTCCCAGAACGTCTTGAGGAGCTGTTCGTAGGAGACCCGGGCTGGATCGTAGGCGACGAGGACGACCTCGGCGTGGCCGGTCTTGCCCGAACACGCCTCCTTGTATGTCGGGTTCGGCGTCGAGCCACCGGCATAGCCGACCGCGGTCGTCACCACGCCCGGTAGCTCCCAGAACGCCTTCTCGGCGCCCCAGAAGCAGCCGAGCCCGAAGATCGCGGTGCGCGTTCCCTCGGGCCACGGTCCGGCGAGCGGCGTGCCGAGGATGGTGTGGGTGCCCGGAGCCACGATTGGATCGGGGCGGCCGGGGAGGGCATCAGCGTGGGAGGGGAGGGTGTCGGGTTTGGAGGTGTGGAGCCACATGCCAAAATCCTACGCGTCGCGCGTGACAATGTCATGACGCGCCTGGTAACCGGTCTTGCCCGCCGGGAATTCGGTTGCGGTCGCGATCGAGGTCGTCACGAGGATCAGCAGGACGGCCAGGATCGGGGGAGCCGTGCGCCATCGCATCCAGGCAGGTCGCATCGGCCCATCATGCTCCCCGGGGCGGGTTGCGCAACCCGACGGACGGACCAGCGCGGCGACGTCAGATGTCCCGGTCCGGTGTCCCGGTCCGGTGTCCCGGTCCGGCAGCGGTCGCAGCGTCTACGCTTCCGCGATGCGCGATCTCGACAGCGTCCTGGCCACGATCGATGACTGGGGCGCCGACCATGCGGCGGCCGCGGTCGTCGGACCCGACGGAACCCTTGCGGCTCGTGGCGATGGGTCCTGCGTCTTCCGATGGGCCTCGCTGACGAAGCTCGCGACCGCGCTCACCGCCTCGATCGCCGCCGCGCGCGCGCTGCTCGGCCTCGACGAGCCGGCGGGGCCGCCCGGCTCGACGGTTCGGCACCTGCTCGCGCACGCCTCGGGTCTCGGGTTCGATGGCGATGCCGTCCTCGCCCCGCCTGCCACGCGACGGATCTACTCGAACCCGGGGTACGACCGGCTCGGGGAGCTCATCGGCGTGCGGGCCGGGCGCCCATTCCGGACCGTGCTCGCGGGCTGGGTCCTCGCGCCGCTCGGGATGGAGGAGACGCGATTGGTCGGCCGCCCGTCCGAGGGGCTCGAGGGGACGATCGGTGACCTGGCCGTCTTCGCTGGGGAGCTGCTGGATCCGAGTCTCATCGAGCCCGCCACGCTCCGGCTGGCGATCACGGTCGCATTTCCAGCGCTCGTCGGCGTCGTCCCCGGGGTAGGCCGTTTCGATCCGTGCGATTGGGGGCTTGGCCCGGAGCTGCACGACGGCAAGCGTCCCCACTGGATGGGCGACGGCAACAGCGCGGGGGCGTTCGGTCATTTCGGCGGCGCCGGGGGCTTCCTGTGGGTCGACCCGGATGCGGATCTCGCGCTCGCGGTCCTGACCGATCGCGACTTCGGGCCGTGGGCACTCGAGGTGTGGCCGGCATTTTCCGACTCCGTGCTCGAAGCGGCGGCCGCGACTATTTGATCGTGTTGATCGCGCGGGCCGCCAGGACGGCGATCGTCACGAGCGACATGAGCGACTGGATCATCATCAGGACCTTGGCTCGCCGCGTGAGGATGAGCGTGTCGGTCGGGCTGAACGCCGTGCTGGCGTTCCAGGCGACGAACAGATAGTCGATGAAGCCGGGCCACCAGCCCCCGCTCGAGGTTCCATCGCCGACCTGGAGCTGCGGAAACAGAAAATCCGAGCTGACGTGTCCGTCGCGCCGGCGTTTCGCGGGCCCGCCGCCGTCGATCTCCCAGTACCAGACCGCGAAGACGACGCAGTTCGCGACCCAGATGGCCGCCGCTCCTTTGAGCAGCGTGGGGGCATCGATAACACTTCCGAGGAGCTGCTGGACGAGCAGGACGACGCTGGCCGCGATCAGCAGGGTCGTCGCCGACAGGCTCGTATAGGCAAGTCGCTGGCGCCAGTCATGTCGCCCGCGGAATCCGGCGATCGTGATGGGGACCGCGAGGACGATGACGATGGCGAGTGTCAGCCACGATGGCCCGACCGTCAGCTGGTTCGATACAAGGGCGAGCAGCACGGCCACGACGAGCATCGCGACGGTCGCCGGCCAGCGTGGCACGCCTCGCGTCGGCGCCCGGGTATCGCCGGGATGGGCCGAGGTCGTCATCTGGGGAGCCAGTCTGACGCGTTCGCGAACGGTCCGTCGGGTGTGGCGTCGACATTCGATCTGGCCGAGCGGGACTGCCGCGCGCTGCGGCCTCCGCGCCCCCCAAAACGACCCCCCAAATCAGATGACCCTCGGCTGCATCAAACGGCTCCCAAGGTTCCGGAAATGACCGTCACCACGTCGGCGCCGCGCCGCGCCCCACACCCAACCCGCGGTCGCACTGCCGCCCAGCCCGCGGTCCCGACGCATGGGTGATGCAGGCGAGGGTCATCGCAAAACGGGGGTCGTGTCGGATGTGCGGCGGGCTGGGCTGGGCCGGGCCGACCGACGCGGATCGCGGCCCGGGGCAGGGCCGAGACAGGCCGACCGCGGAGTCGGCTATGGTTGCGGTTGACTGCGGTCACCGGATCCGCCTCGACACGAGGAGACCTCTCATGGGCGACAAGACACCGAAGCGACCACCGAAGCCGAAGAAGCCAAAGGCGCCTACCGTCTGACCGACGGCGCCGATCGTCTGAGCGAGGGCTCAGTGCGAATACGCAAGGGCCCCTAGCCGCTCAGCCAGGCGCAGGTTCTCGCGGTAGTCGATCGGGACCTCGACGAGCGACGGTCCGTCGTGCTCGAGCGCCCGCATGAGCGTTGGGTAGAGGTCCGCCGAGGAACTGGGCCGGAACGCCGCAAGACCGAATGACGCCGCATACGCGACGAAATCGGGATTGTCGAAGGTGACGCCGAACGGCCGCCCGAACTCGGAGCGCTGCTTCCAGTCGATGAGGCCGTAACCGTCGTCGCGCCAGACGACGACCGTGACGTTCGCGCCGATCCGACGGGCGGTTTCGAGTTCCTGCGAGTTCATCAGGAAACCGCCGTCGCCGCACAGCGCCACGACGCGCCGATCCGGGTGGACGAGCTTGGCGGCGATCGCCCCAGGGAGCGAGATCCCCATCGCTGCGAACCCGTTCGAAATGATCACGGTATTCGGCTCGTAGGCCTGGTAGAGGCGGGCGACCCAGATCTTGTGGGCGCCGACGTCGCTGACCACGATGTCGTCCGGTCCGAGCGCCCGCCGGAGATCGACGAGGGCCTTCTGGGGCTTGATCGGCCAGCCGTCGTCGGCCGCGAAGGCGCCGAGATCGGCAAGCAGCGCGGTCCGCAGGTCCTGGTGGACGAGCGTCTCGCGGGCGGCGTGGCGCTCGGACGCATTCCGCCCCCCGATCCCGAGCGGCAGCAGGGCGGCGAGGAGCCGGCGGAGGGTCCCGTCGATGTCGCCGATGAGCTCGACCTCGGGCTGGTAGGACGCGTCGACATCGGCCGGTTGCGTATCGATGTGGATGATCCGTTTGCGGCCATCCGGGTTCCACCTCGACGGCGCGTATTCGACGAAGTCGTAGCCGACCGCTACGACGAGATCGGCCCGGTCGAACCCGGACAGGACGTGGTCGCGAGCCTGGAGGCCGACGGCCATCAGCGACAGGTGGCTTCGGTCGTCGATCGCACCCTTGCCCATGAACGTCACCGCGACCGGGATGTGCAGCCCGTTCGCGAGCGCGCGCAGCTCCTCGGAGGCACGGCGTCGCAGGACGCCGTTGCCGGCCAGGATGAGCGGCCGGGTCGAGTCCGCGAGGATGCGGGCGGCGTGCTCGATCGCCTCGTCGGTCGGTTCGGGGAAGTAGGCCGAGGTCGGCTCGATGGGTCGCAGCTCGTCGGGGACCGGCGTCGCGGCGATGTTCTCCGGGAGCTCGATGTGGGTCGGGCCGGGCTTCGCGAGCTGCGCGACGCGGAACGCCTTGCGCACGATCTCCGGGACCGCGCTCGTGAGCTCGACCCGCTGGTTCCATTTCGTCACTGGCTCGAGCATCCGGACGATGTCGACGAACTGGTGCGACTCCTTGTGGAGCTTGTCGAGCCCGGTCTGTCCCGTGATCGCGACCATCGGGGCATGGTCGAGGTACGCGTCGGCGATCCCGGTGACCAGGTTGGTCGCGCCAGGCCCGAGTGTCGCCATTGCGACCGAGGGGCGCCCGGTCAGGCGGCCGTACACGTCCGCCATGAACGCCGCGCCCTGTTCGTGCCGGGTCGTGATGTGGCGAACGGTGTCCTGCCGGCTGAGCGCGTCGAGGATGTCCATCGTCTCCTCGCCCGGCACCGAGAAGACGTACTGGCAGCCTTCCACCTCGAGCGCTTCGACGAGCAGGGACGCGGCCGTTCGCGTCGGCGTGTGAGTCACCCCCGGATTCTACGTGGCCAGGCGTCCGTGCGATGCGCGTGCAATGTACCCGTGCGAGGGCAACGACGCCGGCGCCAGGTTGGCGCGCCCACCTGGAAAGCGCGGCCAGACCCACGCAGATGCCGACACCCGCCGTCAGCCGAAGCGCGCCCGGAGGCGCGGCAGAATCTCCTGGCCATAGCGGGCGATAGCGACCTCCTGCTCGTTCGTCGGGAAGTGAAAGACCAGATGGTCGAAACCGTAACCGACGTAGGTGGCGATCTGTTCGACGTGCTCGTCAGGGTCCGACGAGACGAGCCAGCGCGTGTGCGCGTACGGCTCGGCCCCCTTGGCCAGGCGCTCCATCTCCCGCGGATCCTCGACACCCATCTTCTTTTCGCCGGGCAGGGCGAGCGCTGCCCAGATCTTCGTATCCTCTTTCGCCTTCGCCCGGTCGTGGTCGTACGAGACCTTCATCTCGATCATCTTGCCCAGGCATGCTGCGTCGCGGCCGGCTTTCTCGGCGCCCTCGGCAAGCGCCGGCAGGAGCGTCGCGGTATAGAGCTCCTGGCCCTTGCCGGAGGTGCAAATCAGGCCGTCGCCGATCCGACCGGCCAGACGCGCTGCAGCCGGCCCGGACGCCGCGACGTAGATGGGGACGGCCCGCTCCGGACGGTCGTAGATCGTGGCGCTGTGCGTCCGGTAGAAGTCGCCCTCGAACGTGACGAACTCCTCGCGAAAGAGGCGCCCGATGAGCGTTACGGCTTCCTTCAAGCGGGCAAACCGCTCGGATTGGTCGGGCCATGTGACGCCGACCGGCACCTCGTTCATCGATTCGCCAGTCCCGACCCCGAGGATGACGCGGTCTGGGGCGAGGCAGCCGAGCGTCGCGAAGGCCTGCGCAACGATCGCCGGGTTGTAGCGAAACGAGGGCGTCAGCACGCTCGTGCCGAGCGTCACGCGGGTCGTCGCGACGGCCGCGGCACCGAGCCAGACGAGGGCGTTCGGGGCGTGACCGTCGGTATGTCGCCAAGGCTGGAAGTGGTCGCTTGTCCAGACCGAATCGAACCCGGCCTCCTCGGCTGCAACGGCGAGGTCGAGCAGGCGGCGCGGCGGGAACTGCTCGGCCGAGGCCTTGTAGCCGAGGATGAGCGACGAGGTGGTCATGTTGTGATGCTCCTTGGATGTGATCGGGCCATCATGCCGCCGCCGTGACCGGCGTTGGTCTTTGCGGAGCCCCTATTCGCGGTCGAAGCCTGGGGGACCGGTCGGACCATTCGGCCGCCCGGCTCGCCGATGAGCTCACCGTCGCGCATGACGATCGTGCCGCGCACGATCGTGGCGACCGGCATGCCCTTGGTCTTGCGACCGTCGAACGGCGTGACGTGGTTCTTGCTGTGGAGGTCGTCGTCGCGGATGACGCCTTCCTTGTCGAGATCGAGGATCGTCAGGTCGCCATCGGAACCGATCGCGATCGCGCCCTTCTGCGGGTAGATGTCCCAGGTCCTGGCCGGGCCCTCGGAGGTGGCGCGGACGAACTGCTGGAGGGTCATCCGCCCGGCGTTGACGCCGTTGGTGAGGAAGAAGCGGACGCTCGTCTCGACGCCGGGGAAGCCCGAGAGCGCCTTCCAGATGTCGTCGTTGAGCTTCTCTTCCGCGGTGTGCGGTGAGTGGTCGGTCGCGATCTGGTCGACGCGGCCGTCGTTGAGGCCCGCGAGCAGGTAGTCGCCGTGGCCCTCGCTGCCGTAGCGGACCGGCGGGTTCATCCGGAGGCGCGGCCCCAGGGTCGCCATCTCCTCGGCCTTGAGGAAGACGTAGTGACCGCCCGTCTCGCACGTGACATCGACACCCTTGGCGCGCCACTCGTCGATCATGTCGAGGCCTTCCCTGGACGACAGGTGGAAGATGTGGATCTTTGTCCCGACGTGCCTGGCGTAGAGGCCCATGCGCTGGATTGACTCCACCTCTGCGAGCGGCGGGCGCGAGTCGACGTGCGCGAGCGGATCGTTCCGGCCGGCCGCCTTCATCTGCCGGACGAGGTGCTGCATGATCTCGTTGTTCTCGGCGTGGAAGCCGATCCGCAGCCCCGTCTCGGCGATCTCGCGAAGACCGTCGAGCATCATGCCGTCGTCCGGCGCCGGGATGTTCCCGATGGTCTCGCCGAGGAAGCACTTGTAGCCGACGACGCCGGCCTCGGCCAGCGACTTGAGCGCCGGCACGCTGTCCTGGACGAGCAGGCCGATGATCCCGAAGTCGACATACGACTTCTCCTCGGCGAGCTTCTTCTTGAGCTCGACGCCGGCGACCGTGTCGGTCTTGGGGTTCGTGTTCGGCATCTCGATGACGGTCGTCACGCCGCCCATGACCGCGGCGGTCGAGCCGGTTCGCCAGTCTTCCTTGTACTCGAGGCCGGGCTCGCGGAAGTGGACGTGGCCGTCGATAACGCCCGGGATGACGTACTTCCCTGAGGCGTCGTATTCCTCTTTGCCCGTCAGGCCAAGCGCACCTGGGGCCGCGATGGCCACGAACTTGCCGCCGTCGACGGCGACGTCCGCCTTGAAGGTGGCGTCCGGGGTGACGACGGTGCCGTTCTTGACGATCAGATCGACTTGGTCTGCCATTGGTTGTCCAGTTCTCCTCCCATTTGAGGTCGGGCTCGAGCGAAGGCGGAACACGTGTAGACAATGGTCTCGTAGCTCGCGGCGGCCAGTCGCGCTGTGTCCGTCACGCGCCGCACGCCCGTCAGCCGTCCGGCTCCGATGCCCCGATCAGGCGAGCGTCTTCTCGAATGCCTGGAGCTGCATCCGCACGACGTACTCGCGGGCGGCCGCGAGGTGGTTGCGCGACGCCAGTTCGGCCGCCTCGGGGTCGTGCGCTTCGAGCGCCGCCACGATCGCCCGGTGCTCGACGAGCACGTGGTCGACGCGGTCGGGGCTGGCGAACGGGAGCGTGGTGAAGCGACGGACGAATTCGCGAAGGTCGCGCCCGAGCCGCTCGAGCATCTCGTTCCCGGCGGCCGCGTAGATCACGTCGTGGAAGTGGGTGTTGACGACGACGACCTGCTCGCGCCGGCCGGTGGCGATCGCGTCCTCCATCGAATCGACGACGACTCGGAGCCGGCCGAGCTCGGAGGGCGTGATCCGGTGCGCGGCCAGGCGGGCCGCCAGCCCGTCGAGCGCCTCGCGGACGATGAAGACGTCCTCGATCTCGCGCGCGTCAGGGGCGTGTACCACCATGCCTCGGGCCGGATCGGCGAGGACGAGGTTCTCGACGGCGAGACGTTTGAGCGCTTCCCGCACGGGCGTCCGACTCACGCTGAATTCGGCCGCGATCGCAAGTTCGATCAGCCGCACATCCGGCGCGAGCTCGCCGGAGATGATCTGCTCCTTGAGCGATCGGTAGACGAACTCGCTACTCTGCAGCCCATCCTTGCGGGTCACACGGTTTGTACGCATCGCCCGTCCATCAGCAGGATCTGAGTGCGCGCTACGGCATATCTCCGCATGCAACTGATCCGCTTCGGAGTATAGGCGACTATCCCCGGGCGTCGTTCACGTTGACAGGCGGCGCTCCCCTGGCCGCCGCCGACGAGGCCTGCGTCCACGGCCGACCGGCGTGTGCGACCATTCCACCAAGCCATCGGCAAAGGAAACGGGCGCATGACCGAACGACCGACGACCGACCGCGCGGACCTCGCCCAGATCAAGCGCGAGCTGCTCGACGCCGCCCTGCTGCGTGGCGACTTTCTCCTCAGCTCCGGCGCCCGGAGCGACTACTACCTCGACAAGTACCGGTTCGAGACGCGCCCCGCGTTGCTGCGGAGCCTCGCGGAGCGGCTCGCCGACCTCGTCCCGGCCGACGTCGATCGCCTCGCCGGTACCGAGCTCGGGGCGGTGGCCCTGGCGACGGCCGTGTCGCTCCAGACCGGGCTGCCGTTCGTCATTGTCCGCAAGGTCGAGAAGGAATACAGCACGGCCAAGCTCATCGAGGGCGAGCTGGTCCCGGGCGAGATGATCCTTGTCCTCGAGGACGTCATCACGACCGGCACGCAGTCGATCAAGGCGGCGGACCGTGTCGTCGCCGCTGGCGGCATCGTGGCCGGCATCCTCGCCGTCGTCGACCGCCAGGAGGGCGGGGAGGCGCGGATCGCCGAAGCAGGCTACACGCTGACGTCGCTCTTCACGAGGGCTGACCTCGGGATCTGAGGTCGGTTGGGCCGACGGCACCCAGCCGGCGCCGCACGCCGGGACGCGACCGGCCGATCAGGCTGGCGATGGCTCCGCTTCGCCGACCTGCTCGGCTACGTGGTCGAGGCCGTGCCCGTCCTCGCGGAGCGCCACCGGGCCGTGCGAGGCCCACGCCGCCTCGATCTCGGCCGGCGCCTTGTACGCGGCGATCTGACTTTGGAGCCGCCGGATCCGGAGACCCTCGAGCGGCCCGAGCGCGTAGAGCGGCATCCGCGTCAGCCAGACGGCGCTGCCAAGGCTGACGGCATCGGCGCCGGCCCAGAAGAACTCGCGGCAATCGTCGAAGTCGCGGATACCCGCGGTCGCGATGATCGGCAGCTTGACGCCGGCATCACGCAGCTCGGCCACGACGCGCAGCCCGATCGGCTTGATCGCGCGGCCGGAGATGCTGCCGAACCGGTTCTTCATGAACGGCTCGCCGGTCTCCGGATCGAGTCGCAGGCCCTTGACCGCGTTGATTGCGGTCAGTGCCGCGATCCCGTTCCGTTCCGCGAGCTTGCCCTGCTCGATGTAATCCTCGTCGGGCGAGAGCTTGAGGATCACCGGATGCCTCGACAGCGGAACCGCCTGCGCCAGGATGTCTTCGAGGATCGTCTCGAACGGGAAGTTGACGTTGTGGCAGGAGACGTTGAACTCGATCGCGGCAATCTCACCCGACTTGACTCGGCGGTTGACGGTCTCGACCAACGTGCACAGCTCCTCGCCTGAGAAGCCACCGACCGAAATGATCCGGTTCTGGTCGCTCGTGCGCGGGTAGTACTCGTCGAAGTACGCCTCGATCCCGATGTTGCACCAGCCAAATGCGTTCATCCAGCCGCCGTCGACCTGTCGGAGCGCCTTCCCGTAGAGCCGCAGCATCGCCGGGAACTCGGTCAGGCTCCAGTCGTCGCGAAGACTGAAATGCCCTTCGCGCGGCTCGACCGTCAGCGTCCTCGTCGTCACGGCGCCGAAGCGCTCGAGCGGGACCCACTGGGCGATCGGGCTGAGCCCATAGAGGATCAGCTTCTTCTTCGACGCCCCGTAGCCAAGCAGGCTGGCGGAGGTGAGCAGACGGTTGCGAAGCTTGATCCCATTCAGGTCGACGGTCATGAGCGGAAGCCTACCCGGTGGCGGGTCAACCGGTCAGGACCTGCCCCCCGCCGGCCTCGCCGCTAGACTCGGGGCACGGCCACCGTCGCGGCCGGCCCCATCAGCACCCGGAGGTCGCATCGTCCCCACCGCCGAGGAACGCCCGCCGCCCCCGGGAGCAAGGCTGACCGATGCCTGAGCGGGCTCGCCGATGAGCGGGCAGCGGGGTGGGGGCGGCGGCGCCCTGGCCCGGTCGCTGGCACGCGATCCGTCGGTCAAGGGGCAGAAGCTGTCGCCAGGGATCTGGCGACGGATCGGTCGGACGGCGCGACCCTACCGGGGAATGCTGGCGGTCTTCCTCGTTGTGATCGTCGTCGACGCGCTCATGAGCGCCGCCAACCCGCTCATCTACCAGGCGATCATCGACGACGGGATTCTGGGCCGGAACGGCAACCTCGTCGCGGCCCTCGCGATCCTCCTCGGCGTTCTGGCCGTCGCCGACGCGCTCCTCTCGCTCGTGCAGCGCTGGATCTCCGCGCGAATCGGCGAAGGGCTCATCTTCGACCTGCGGACGCAGGTCTTCGCGCACGTCCAGCGGATGCCGATCGCATTCTTCACCCGCACGCAGACGGGGGCGCTCGTCAACCGGCTCAACAGCGACGTGCTCGGGGCGCAGCGCGCGTTCACCGATACGTTCTCGTCGATCGTCGGCAACGTCATCGGACTGACGACCACGCTCATCGCGATGCTCTTCCTGTCGTGGCAGATCACGCTGATGTCCCTCGCGCTGCTGCCGATCATCTTCCTGCCGGCACGCTGGGTCGGCGCCCGCATTGGCGGGATCACGCGCGAGAGCTACAACCTCGACGCGGAGATGACGTCGACGATGACCGAGCGCTTCAACGTCGCGGGAGCGCTCCTGGTCAAGCTGTTTGGTCGTCCGGATCGCGAGATCCGGGCCTTCGAGGCCAGGGCGGGTCGCGTCCGCGACATCGGGGTCACGCGGGCGATGTACACCCGGATCTTCAACGCCGCGATCCTCCTTGCCGCGGCGCTGGCGACGGCGCTGGTCTACGGCTGGGGCGGCCTGCTCGCGTCGAACGGGGAGTTGCAGGTCGGCACGCTCGTTGCCCTGACCGCGTACCTGAGCCGGCTCTACATGCCGCTGACAGCCCTCTCGAACGTCCAGGTCGACGCGATGACGGCGCTCGTCTCGTTCGACCGGCTCTTCGAGGTCCTCGACCTCGAGCCGATGCTCGACGAGAAGCTGGGCGCGGTCGCCATCCCGCCCGGCCCGGCGACGATCGAATTCGACCATGTCGGGTTCGGCTACCCGCGTGCCGACGAGGTCTCGCTCGCGTCGCTTGAATCGGTCGCCACGCTCGATCAGACGCCCTCGAAGGCGGTCCTCTTCGACGTCTCGTTCAGGGCGGAACCGGGCGACCTCATCGCGCTCGTCGGGCCCTCGGGTGCCGGCAAGACGACGATGGGCAACCTCATCCCGCGGCTCTACGATGTCCAGGCCGGGGCCGTCCGGATCAACGGGATCGACGTCCGCGACGCGACGCTCGCCTCGATCCAGAACACGGTCGGTGTCGTCACCCAGGACGGCCATCTCTTCCACGATACGCTCCGAGCCAACCTGCTCTACGCCCGGCCGGAGGCCACGGAGACGGAGCTGTTCGAGGCGCTCCGGGCGGCCCAGATCCTGTCGATGGTGCAGGCCCTCCCGGACGGGCTCGAGACGCTCGTCGGCGATCGCGGCTATCGGCTGTCTGGTGGCCAGAAGCAGCGCATCGCGATCGCTCGTCTCCTGCTCAAGGCTCCCGACATCGTCGTGCTCGACGAGGCCACTGCCCATCTCGATTCCGAGTCGGAGATCGCCGTCCAGATCGCGCTGCGGACGGCACTCGCCGGACGCACTTCGGTGGTCATCGCCCATCGGCTGTCGACGGTCCGAGAGGCGACCCGGATCCTGGTCGTCGACGACGGCCGGATCGTCGAGGAGGGGAGCCACGCGGCGCTCCTCGCGGCGGGCGGCCTCTACGCGGACCTCTACGACCGCCAGTTCGAGCAGCAGGCGGCACCCGGAACGGAGAGCCTTCCCGCCGCCTTCTAGACCCGAACCTACTCGCGCGGCGGGAGCTTCGCCTTGTCGAGCCAGAAATCGGCGAGGCTCGCCATGAGTCCCTGGAAGACGTCGAGCTGGAGCGGCTTGCTGACGCAGGCATTGGCGTGGAGCCGATAGCTCTTGACGATGTCGGCTGCCGCCTGCGAGGCGGTGAGGATGACGACCGGGATCGAGAGCAGATCCGCGTCGCCCTTGATCGGCGCTCGAGACGTCGAGCAGGCTCGTCCCCTTCGTCCCGACCCGCGAGGGCCGCCTTATGCACGCCCCCGTCACGGTATCAGGGCGGCCGGACTCGCGGCATCGATGGTAACCCTGCCGGAGCCTCTCGGATCGCGGGGTTACAGGGGAGCCGGACGCGGTCAGGAAGCCGGCTCGATCACGGTCAATGCGGAGGGCCGGATCGTCACGGTGATGGGCGTCTTGCCGACGACGCTGCCGTCGATCTCGACGAGGCGCGGCGGTGACGTCGCGACGCGCACCTCGCGAGCCTTTGCCCGCAGGACGTGGCCCGGCCCGCTCTTGCCGAGGTCGCGCTGGCGCAGCGCTTCCCAGCCGACAAGCAGGCCGGGCAGCGGACCCGAGGCACGGACGACCATGACATCGAGCAGCCCATCGTCGCCGAAGACCTTGAGCCGTGGCTGGAGCGGCCCGCCGATCCGCCCGAGATTGGCGATGAAGACCTGCGCGGCCTTCGTCGTCGTGGTGACCCCGTCGATCGTGATCTCATGCTTCACGTTGCGCAGGTGTCGAGCCTCTCGGACGGCGTTGGCGAGATAGGCCAACTTGCCCCAGCGGCTCTTCTGGCTAGTCCCGGTCGCGTCCATGACGCGAGCGTCGAAGCCGATCCCGCACGCGACGGCGAAATCGAGTTCCTTGCCATCGATCTTGATACGCCCGACATCGATGCGCCGGCGGCGCCCCCGGACGAGGACGTCGACCGCGCGATCGAGCCGATGTGGAAGGCCGAGGTTGCCCGCCAGGAGGTTGCCGGTCCCCTTCGGGACGATCCCCAGGGCGACGTCGGTCTCTGACAGGACACCGACGACCTGCATCACCGCCCCGTCGCCCCCCACGACGACGACCACCTCGAGTCCGTCGGCGACCGCCCGCTTCGCCTCGCGACGGAGCTCGCGCTTGTGGACGACGAGCTCGTGCTCGACCTCCCATCCGGCAGCCTCGAGGAGGCGCGCCGTTTCGCGAATCGCGGCCCCGATCTTGCGCCCCTTTCGCCGCCGCCCGAGCACCAGCGCGCGGATCACCGCCGCCTCCTGGCCGCGGCGGCCTTCGTATTGGAGGCCGTGGCCGATGCCGTTCCCGACGGCTTGGCTTCGCGCCAGAGGCCGTACAGCGGCCCGGTGCGGAAGGCGGCCCCGACGATCAGGAGCCAACCGGTCCCGGCCAGCAGGGCACCGAACACGTCCGTGAAGTAGTGGTAGCCGAGATAGATCCGGCTGACGCCGATGACGACGGCAAGCGCGACAGCCGCAATAACCGCGGGGACCCCGACGCGGCGACCGAAGACAGCCCACGCGACGATCGCGAGTGCGACGTAGAAAGCAAGCGAGTTCATCGTGTGACCGCTCGGGAAGCTGTAGTCCGTCGGGGCGGTCACCCACGGCACGATTGGCCGCGGTCGCTGGAAGATGAGCTTTATCGTCGCGTTGAGGACCAGGCTGCCGATGCTCGCAATCGCGAGAAAGAGGGCCTCACGGGGCCGATGGGCCCAGGCGAGCAAGACGACGGCGATGACCAAGAGCGGCGAGATCGCGAGGTTCGAGCCGATGAACGTCGCGGCCTGCATCACCGAATCGAGCGCGGGTGACGCCAGCGAGTGGAGGAACGGCGTGACGGTCGTGTCGAGGGTGAAGACGTCGTGCGCGCGGATCCCTTCAGCAATGGTCCCGAAGACGAAGAGACAGGCGGCCAGCGCGAAGAAGCCGACGACGACGGTCATCGTCGCGGCGCTCGCGGGCGTGCCCCGCACCGAGGCCAGCGGTCCCTCGCTCGTCGTGCCGGCCGGGACCTTCGGCTCGGCGCGTTCGTTCGGATGAGATGTCACATTCACCTCGCAGCCGGAGTCCAGCCAGCGCAGCATGCCAGCGCGATGGTACAAACACGCTCATGGCAACCCTGCTTCTCGGTCCAATCCTGCGACATGTCGGCGAACGGGACGCTTCGATCTGGGTCGAGACGGACGCCGCGTGCACGGTCGAGGTCCGGTCCGGCGACCTGACCGGCTCCGAACGGACCTTTGCGGTCGCCGGCCACCACTACGCGATCGTCGTGATCGACGGGCTTCCGGCCCGTTCCTCGACGCCCTACCAGGTCAGCCTCGATGGCGCGGGTGTCTGGCCCATCGCCGGATCGACCCACCCTGCGAGCCGGATCCGCACGGTCGACCCGGCCGGTCCGATCCGCATCCTCTCGGGATCGTGCCGCGAACCACCACGGCCCGGGAACCCCGTCCGACCCGGACTCGATCCCGACGTGCTCGCTGCCTACGCCATCCGGATGGCGAGCGAGGTGCACGAGGCATGGCCCGACGCGTTCCTGATGATCGGCGACCAGGTCTACGCCGATGACACCTCCCCGGCGGTCAGGGACTTCATCCGCGCGCGCCGCGATCCGGCCCGGGACCCGAAGTTCGAGGTCGCCGATTTCGAGGAATACACGCGGCTCTACTACGAATCGTGGGGCGAACCGAACATCCGCTGGCTCCTGTCGACGCTGCCGTGCTCGATGATGTTCGACGACCACGACGTCAAGGACGACTGGAACACGTCCGACGCCTGGCGACGGGAAATGCAGGCGACCGACTGGTGGGAGGAGCGCATCACCGGCGCGCTCATGTCGTACTGGATCTACCAGCACCTCGGCAACCTCTCCCCGGCCGGGCTGGCCGCCAACGAGACCTACCGGGAGGTGCGAGCGGTCGCCGATGGCGAGGCGGTCCTGCGCGTGTTCGCCCAGCACGCGGACCGCGAAGCCGACGGCGCCAAGGGCACGATGTGGTCGTACCGGCGGGATCTCGGGCCGGTGCGACTGGTCGTCATCGACTCGCGCTGCGGCCGGATCCTTTCCGAGGACCGGCGGTCGATGGTCAGCGAGGAGGAATTCCGCTGGATCGAGGCGCAGGCGACGGAGGGTACGTACGACCACCTCGTCATCGGGACATCGCTGCCCTGGCTCCTGCCGCGGGCGCTGCACGACGTCGAGTCGTGGGACGAGGGCCTTGCCCGCGGGACGCGCGGCCGCCTGCTGGCGCGGTTCGGGGAGTGGCTCCGCCGGGCGGTGGACCTCGAGCACTGGGCCGCCTTCCGCGCGTCGTTCGACCTTCTCGCCGACCTGTTCGCCCGGATCGGCCGCGG
>JBDTNS010000003.1:0-24364 GCA_039933675.1 Chloroflexota bacterium | reverse complement strand
CGTCGGGTCTCATCGAGCTGCAGGGCCAGGACGTCACGTGGCTCCCGCCGTATCGGCGGAACGTCAACACGGTCTTCCAGAACTACGCGCTCTTCCCCCACCTGACGATCTTCGAGAACGTCGCGTTCGGGCTGCGGCGCAAGGGCGTCAAGGGCCCCGAGGTGTCGTCGCGCGTCACGGAGATGCTCCGCCTCGTCGAGCTCCCCGGCTACGAGGCGCGCAAGCCGACCCAGATCTCGGGCGGCCAGGCGCAACGTGTCGCCCTCGCACGTGCCCTCATCAACCGACCGGCGGTCCTCCTGCTCGATGAGCCGCTCGGAGCGCTCGATCTCAAGCTGCGCAAGCAGATGCAGATCGAGCTCAAGCGCATCCAGCAGGAGGTCGGGATCACGTTCATCTACGTGACCCACGACCAGGAGGAGGCGATGACGATGTCCGATCGCATCGCCGTTATGAACCGCGGTCGATACGAGCAGCTCGGCGACCCAGAATCGCTCTACGAGCGGCCACGCACGCGCTTCGTCGCCGGCTTTCTCGGGATCAGCAACCTCCTTCCGGCACGGGCCGACGGCGTAGCCGACGGCTACGTGCTGGCGGTCCTCGCCGGCGACACCCGGGTTCGCGTCCCGAAGGCCCTGGTCAACGGCGAAGAGGCGATCGAGCTCGGCGTGCGACCAGAGAAGATTCGCCTCTATGCCACGGAGTCGGAGGTGCCGGCGGGCCTCAATCGGCTCGATGGCACGGTCGTCGATGCGTCGTACCTGGGCGTATCGACCTCATACATCGTCGAAGCTCGATCGGGCGCCCGCCTGACCGTCTACGAGCAGAATGCCGAGCGCACCGTCCACGGTTCACTCCACCGACCCGGTGACACCGTCCAGCTCGCCTGGTCGCCCGATCACACATTTGTCGTTCGAGCGGATGCCGCGCCCGCGTCGGCCGCCCTCCCCGACCCCGTCGCCTCCAGCACGCAGGCGTCCGCATGACGCCACCCCGCCCCGAGATCAGGAGCCGTACCACGATGAGCAAGCAGGACCCGAACTCCGAGCCATCCAACGTCGCGCCGTTCGTGCGGCCAATCGGCCCCGTGGCGTCCCTCAGCCGTCGCCGCTTCCTCGAGGGCGCCGCGCTTGCCGGATTCGGGGCGTTCCTCGCCGCATGCGGAACCAAGGGGACGAGCTCTGTCGCGCCGAGCGTCGCGACCACCGCCCCGTCGATCGCTCCCTCAGCCGTGCCATCGGCCTCGGCGGTCGCGTCTGCCCCCGCGGCGAGCGCCGCGGCGCACGTCGGCGGCACGCTCAACTTCGCCAACTGGATCGGCTACATCGACGTTGATGCCAGCGGGGCCAAGCACCCGACGATCGACAAGTTCACCGCCGAACAGGGCACCAAGGTTAATTACGTTGAGGCGATCGACGGCAACGAGGAGTTCTACGCCAAGATCCAGGGCCAGCTGACCGCGGGCCTCCCGACTGACTGGGACCTGATGGTTGTGACCGATTGGATGGTCGCCCGACTCGTGCGGCTGGGATGGCTTGAGGAGATCGACAAGACGCAGACCCCAAACTTCCCGGCCAACCTGCTCGACACCTACATCGGTCGGTCATTTGACCCTGACACCAAGTTCGCGGCTCCGTGGCAGTCCGGCATGACCGGGCTCGGGTTCGACAAGAAGAAGACCGGTGCCCTCGACAGCCTCGACATCCTGTTCACCGAAAAGTACAAGGGCAAGATCACCTATCTCACCGAGATGCGCGACACGGTTGGGCTGAGTGCGATCCGGCTGGGGACGGATCCGGGGACGATCACACAGGCACAGTTCGATGCCGCGTTGGCCGAGGTCGACAAGGCGGTCAAGTCGGGCATCGTCCGCCAGGTCGTCGGCAACTCCTATGTCGACGTGATGGCCAGCGGCGACGCCGTCCTGGCCATGGCCTGGTCCGGCGACGTCCTGACCCTCCTCGTTCCGGACCAGAAGCCGACCCAGGACTTCCAGTTCGTGCTCGCCAAGGAAGGCGGCATGCTCTGGACCGACAACATGTGCATGCCGAAGGGAGCCAAGAACAAGACGCAGGCCATCTCGTTCATCAACTTCTACTACGACCCGACGAACGCGGCCACGATCGAGGCGTACGTCAATTACGTATGCCCGATCAAGGGCGCAAAAGACGAGATGTTGAAGATCGACAAGGACCTTGCCAACAACCCGCTCATCTTCCCACCGGACGACTACATCGCCCGCCTGAAGCAGTTCCGAGCGGTCACGGCCGCCGAGGAGACGAGCTGGGGCAAAGCGTTCAACACGGTCCTCGGGCTCTGACCGCCGGGCGTCACGCGGCGTGAGCGCCCTCGAACCGACCGCTCGTCCCGCCCGTCGGAGACTCAGCCGGCGGGCGATCGCGCCCTACGTGCTTCTGGCACCCGGGATGCTCTGGCTCGCCCTCTTCTTCATCTATCCGGCGATCCAGATGTTCCTTGTCTCGCTGTGGACGGGGGATATCCAGTCCGGCTACGAGATGACCTTCAACTTCGGGATCTACCCGGAGGCGCTGAGTCAGTACTGGCCCTGGATCCTGCGCTCGATCGAGTACGGTGGCCTTGCCACGATCCTGGCCTTCGCGCTCGGCTTCCCGCTCGCCTACACGATCGCGTTCCGCGGCGGCGCTTACAAGAACATCCTGCTCTTCCTCGTGATCGCACCGTTCTTCACCAGCTTCCTGCTGCGGACCATCTCCTGGAAGATCATTCTTGCCGACGACGGGCTGGTCCTTGGTCCGCTGAAGGAGTTCGGGCTGCTCGATCCCGGGTTTCGGCTGCTGGCGACGCCCGCCGCGGTGGTGGCTGGCATCACCTACAACTTCCTGCCGTTCATGACCCTGCCCCTTTATGTCGCGCTCGAAAAGATCGACAAACGACTGATCGAGGCTGCTGAGGACCTCTACGCGGGGCCCTGGCGACCAGCTGGGACGATCGCGGGAGCGGCTATCGGGGCTGGGCTCGGGGTGTTGATCGGGCTGATCATGGAGTACTCGGTGCCCGTCCTGGCCGTCACCGGCGGGGTCGCGGGAGCGGTCATCGGGACGTTCCTGATCGGCCAGGCCTTCGTGCGGGTGACGCTCCCTCTGGCACTGCCGGGCATCTTTGCGGGCTCGCTCCTCACCTTCATCCCGGCGGTCGGCGACTTCATCAACGCCGAGCTCCTCGGCAATCCCCAGGGGCAGATGATCGGCAATGTCATCCAGGCGCGCTACCTCAAGATCGTCGACTATCCGACGGCGTCTGCGCTCTCGTTCATCCTCATGGCGGCCATCCTCATCGGGGTGCTGATCTACAGCCGGATCCTCGGCACGGAGCAGTTGACTGGGTCGGGCGTCTGATGCGCGGCACGCTTCGATGACGGCGATCGCCGAAGGTGCGAGCCCGGCCACACGACGCGGTGTCCGTCGCCGCATGGGGCGAACCGTCGATCGCGCGATCCTGCCGCTCTACGCACTCGGGGTCACGATCTATCTGATCCTGCCTGTCGCAGTCATGATCCTGTTCAGCTTCAACGACCCGACCGGCCGATCGAACCTGAACTTCCGCCGGTTCTCGCTCGATGCCTGGCTGAACCCTCTCGGTCGCCCCGGACTCGAGGAAGCCGTCCGCAACAGCCTGGTGGTCGCCCTTATCGCCACCGTCGCGGCCACGGTGCTCGGGACGATGATCGCCCTCGCCCTCGTTCGCTACTCGTTCCGCGGCCGGGGCGCAACGAACCTGCTCATCTTCCTGCCGATGTCGACCCCGGAAATCGTCCTTGGGGCGTCGCTGCTGACTTCGTTCATCGCCTCGGTGCAGTTCCCGTTCATCCCCGAGGGCGTGCTCTATCCGCTCAGTCTCACCACGATCGTCATCGCCCACATCATGTTCAACATCAGCTACGTCGTGGTGACCGTGAAGGCCCGCCTGGCGGGGTTTCCGCGGCACCTCGAGGAGGCGGCGATGGATCTCGGCGCGAACGAGTGGACCACCTTCTGGAAGGTGACCTTTCCGCTCATCCTGCCCGGCGTCGTGGCTGCTGCACTGCTGGCGTTCAGCCTCTCGATCGACGATTACGTCGTCACCAGCTTCACCTCGGGCGCGACCCAGACGTTCCCCCTCTATATCTACGGGGCGCAGCTCCGCGGGATCCCCGTCCAGGTCAACGTCATCGGCACGATCATCTTCATTTCCGCGGTGGGCCTGGTCATCCTGACCACGCTGTGGCAGCGCCGGGTCGCGGCCCGCGACTTCGCCCCTGCGCCGGTAGCGGAAACTTGAACGAGCGCTTCGTCAACGCGACCCGTCCGAGGCCACTGCCATGACCGAAACGACTGTCCGAACCGATGACCCGGCTCCGGACGCCACGGCCCTGCCCAACCACGACGTCATCCCGGCGGTCTGGAGCCGGATCACTAACCTCGATGTCGATCGCGGCGAGGGTTCGTGGCTGATCACGCGTGACGGAGAGCGCTACCTCGACTATTCATCGGGGATCGGTGTCGCCAACACCGGCCATGCCCACCCGCGGGTCGCCGCCGCGATCGCGGCCCAGGCCACGAAGCTGCTCCACGGCCAGCAGAACATCGTCTACCACGAGCCCGGCCTGCGGCTCCACGAGCGGCTCCAGCATGTGCTGCCTGGCGGTCCGTGGCAGGCGTTTCTATCGAACTCGGGTGCCGAGGCGGTCGAAGCCGCGGTCAAGCTGGCGCGGGTCGCCACCGGCCGGCCGGCGGTCATCGCCTTCCGCTACGGCTACCACGGCCGGACCGCCCAGACGATGGCGCTCACGAGCGCGAAAGACGTCTACCGCGCCGCGTTCGAGCCGCTCCCCGGGTCGGTCTACCACACGGCGTACCCGTACTGCTATCGCGCGCCGGGTGGCGCGCACGCCCTTGACGCCTGCACCTGCGACTGGGAGGCGCAGCTCGACCTGACCTTCCACCAGCTGATCTACCCGGAGCAGGTCGCCGCGATCATCATCGAACCGGTCCTCGGCGAGGGTGGCTATATCGTCCCGCCGCCCGGCTTCCTGCCGCGCCTCCGCGAGATCACCCGCCAGCACGGGATCCTGCTCATCGTCGACGAGGTCCAGACCGGGTTCGGGCGGACCGGCGAGATGTTCGCCGTCCGGCATTGGGACGTCGAGCCGGACATCCTGGTCATGGCCAAGGGGATCGCGTCGGGCCTGCCACTCTCCGGGATTTTGGCACGTCGCGAGCGGATGGCGGCCTGGGCGCCCGGAACGCACGGCGGAACGTATGGCGGGAACGTTGTCGCCTGTGCCGCGGCGAACGCGACGCTTGACGTCATCGAGGACGAGCGACTCGTCGCGAACGCCCGGGCGCGCGGCACGCAACTCCTCGACGGTCTCCGGGCACGGACCGCCGGTCGGGCGTTCGTCGGCGACGTGCGCGGGCTCGGCCTGATGGTCGCGCTCGAGTTCGTCCAACCGGGCGTCGGCGACGGCCGGACACCGGATCTCGGCTTGACGAAGCGGATCCAGGCCGCGGCCCTCGAGCGCAATCTCATCGTCCTCACCGCCGGCACGTACAGCAACGTCATCCGGATCATCCCGCCGCTAGTCACCACGGCCGACGAGGTGGACCTGGCGCTCGGGGTCCTCGACGACAGCATCGCGGCCGCAGGCTGACGCCCGGGATGATGGACGCGACCGGGGGCGCCGTCCGCGACCCGAATGACGCCGGAGCCACCGCGGCGCGTGCGCGGGTCGCCGTCGTCCTCGAGCGATTCAGCCGCGTCGAGCTGCAGGTCGTCGTCGTGGCCGCCCCGGACGCGAGGCGGCGGGCCGCCGTCGATCTCGCCCGTTCCGCCGCAATCGTGGCCGGCCGCGGCGAGCGCCTCGCCGAGGCCGTCGCGGCGGCGCGCGAGGTGACGATCCGGGCGTTCGCGCGCGGCGGCTTCAGCGGCACATGGGCCGCCACGGACATGGCCGTATCGGTCACGCGGGCCGAAGACCGCGTCGCGGCGGCTGCCGCACTCGAGGAAGCGACGATCGCCGCCGCCGTCGAGGACCTCGTCGACGACGAGACGCTCGAGGTCCTGCGTTCAACCTGGGATGAGCTGGCCAGTCTGCAGGGCATCCCGTCGCCGGGGTCGCTGTCGGCCTTCACGGCACCCGCGGCCGGCGCGGTTTGGGGCCCGCTCCAGATCGCGATCGTCATCGCGTTCGTGATCGTGTCGGCCGTGATCTGGCTCCGGCTTGGCGCAGTCGTCGGACTGGTCGTGCTCGTCGTCGGCCTCGGCATCGCCGCCCGGGTCGCTGGCGGGCGGGGACGATCCGAACCCGGTCCCTAACCATGGGGCCGGGCCGGGCCGTCGTCCGGTGTCGGGAAACGCGATTCCGTGCGCGCCTGCTGGCCCAGCGAGGAGCGCATCCCGACCACCGCGAACACCGCGGTCCCGACGAGGAAGCCGATGACTCCGAGTGGCACCGCGAGTTCGATCGGGGCGTTGACGCCGACGGCAGTCAAGGCGCACAACGCCCCGAAGATCATCGCGTCGATCGTGGAGATCATCCCGATCGCGGTCGTCAGGCCGTGGACGACATTTCCGCGTAGCCCCGGGGTCCCGGCGATGTTGCCGTATATCGAGAGGACCCCGCGGGCATCGTCGTGAAAGGCACTCACGAAGTACGGCTCCAGACCGGGCACCATGTCGCGGTAGGCGTGGCGGATCCGGTTCATGCCGCGGACGCACTGCAGCTCCTCGCCGGAGGCGTCGATCAGCCGCCCGACCGTCGCTGCCCCCACGTAGAGGTCGGCGATGAGCAGCACCGCGGCGATCGGCAGGACGAACGTCGACAGCCCCTGGGTGCCGACCAGGAACCCGATGACGATGAGGGTTGCCGATAGGAACGACAGGAACATCCCGGCCCGGCTGAACGCCTCGTTGTAGGCGAGCGAGCGTGCGGCCAGGAGGCTCCAGTGCTCGGTGCTCAGGATCTGAAGCGCCCGGGGGTCGGCGAGCGGATCGGCGGCCACCGAGGCCTCACCGGGAGCGCCCGGGGGCGATTGGCCTGCCGCACCGCCAATCGGTGGGTGGGGTTCCGGGGTCATCAACCGCTCATCCACGATCTCCGCTCCCTTCGGTTGCGAGCCGTCCAACGAGCTCGTCGTGCAGCCGGCCATTTGTCGCCAGCGCCGATCCGCGATGGATCGATCGATCGCCATGCAGGTCGGTCAGCCGGCCGCCGGCCTCCTCCACGATGATCGAGGGCGCGGCGAGGTCCCAGCTCTTTGGCCCGACCTCGATCATCGCCTCGGCGGCGCCCTCGGCGACCAGCGCGTAGCCCCAGAAGTCGCCGAACCCGCGATCGCGCCAGGCGGCGCTGATGACGGCGTCGAACCCGGGCGCTTCACCGCTGGCGGCGATGTCGAGCGGCGACGAGTAGAGGACCTGCGCGTCCGCGAGCGCCGCAACGTGCGAAACGCTGATCCGGCGTGGGGACCCGGCGCCCGGCCCGATCGACCCGACCGCCCACGATCCCCCACCGCGGCGCGCATACCAGCGCTCGCCGATGGCCGGGGCGCTCATCACCCCGACGACGATCTCACCGGCCTCCTCGATCGCGAGGAGCGTGCCGAAGAGTGGCACCCCGCGCATGAAGTTATGCGTTCCGTCGATCGGGTCGATGTACCAGCGGACGTCCCCGGTTCCGGCCTCGGTGCCGTATTCCTCGCCGACGAGGCCGTGGTTCGGGTAGGCGGCGGCGATCAGCCCGCGCAGGGTGCGCTCGATCGCCTGGTCCGCGTCCGTGACGAAGGTTCGGTCGGGCTTCGTCTCGATGACGAGGTCGCGGCGGAAGTGGTCCAGCGCAAGCGCATCGGCCGCGTCGCAACACCCGAGCGCGAAGGCGAGCCACGCGTCGAGTCGCGGATCGTCCACGCTGGTCGGCTCGATCATGCGCGAATCCTCGCACCCTCGGGGTCGTAGAGCGGCTCGCGCACCACCTCGAAACCGATCCACTCGCCGAAGACCTCGACCTCGCCGCGGGTGCCGATCGCGGCCCGATCGGGCGGCAGGTAGGCGTAGGCAATCGAGCGCTCGACCGCGAAGCCGTAGCCGCCCGAGGTCACTCGCCCGACGATCGCGCCGTCCACGCGGACCGGCTCGTTGCCGAGGCAGACCGAGCCCGGATCGTCGAGGACGAGGCAGCGCAGCCGCTTGCGCGGACCGGCCGCCTTCGCCGCCACGAGCGCGTCGCGACCGATGAACTCGGACTCCTTGTCGAGCGCGACGGCGAACCCAAGCCCGGCTTCGTATGGGTTCTCATCGGACGTGATGTCGCTCGACCAGACGCGATAGCCCTTCTCAAGCCGGAGTGCGTCGATCGCCCGGTAGCCGGCGGCAGCCATGCCCTGCGGCCGGCCCGCCTCCCAGAGCGTCCGCCAGAGCGTCGACCCGAACTCGGTATGGGCGTACAGCTCCCAGCCGAGCTCGCCGACGTACGTGACACGCAGCGCATAGACGGGCACGGACCCGACGGTGATCGCGCGCGCGGTGAGGTACGGGAAACCGGCATCCGAGACGTCGTCGCGCGTGAGCGGGGCGAGGATGTCGCGCGCCCGCGGACCCCACAGCGCGAGGCAGACCCGGCCCGAGGTGATGTCGTTGAGGAGCACGCTCTCGTCGTCTGGCAGATGACGCCGCAGCCAGCCCA
Organism: Chloroflexota bacterium; assembly: GCA_039933675.1. Classification (GTDB taxonomy): domain Bacteria; phylum Chloroflexota; class Limnocylindria; order Limnocylindrales; family CSP1-4; genus SPCO01. The sequence goes on along the minus strand of JBDTNS010000003.1, from coordinate 15,663 downwards.
GGTCGTGCTGCCCGACCGCCGTCCCGGTGATCATGAGGTAGCGGTCGGTGGTGACTCGGGTCACGGTCAGATCGCATTCGATCCCGCCGCGCTGGTTGAGCAGCTGCGTGTAGACGATCCGGCCGACCGGCACGTCCACGTCGTTCGCGCACAGCCGCCCCAGAAAGGCGGCCGCTCCGGGGCCGATGATCTCGATCTTGGCGAACGAGGTCTCGTCGAAGAGCCCGGCCGCGTTGCGCGTGGCGAGCGCCTCGGCGCCGATCGCGGGCGACCAGTGCATCCCCGCCCAGCCGCGCGGCCGGAGCGCCTCGTCGCCGGCGGCGGCATTCGATTCGAACCAGTTCGGTCGCTCCCAGCCGGACTTCTCGCCGAATGTGGCGCCCAGGGCGGTCAGCGTCTCGTAGGTCGGCGAGGTCCGCAGCGGACGGCCGGCCTCCCGCTCCTCGTTCGGGTAGTGGATGTCGTAATAGGTTGCGTAGATCTCGGTCGTTCGGGCGAGCGTGTAAGCCTGGCTCCGGTAGGCCGGTCCGAAGCGCCGGATGTCCATCCGCCACAGGTCGAGCTCGGGCTCGCCATCGACGATCCAGGTCGCCAGCTGGCGCCCGATCCCACCAGCCCCGGCGATCCCGTGCGCACAGAACCCGGCGGCGACGAAGAAGCCACGCACCTCCGATTCACCCAGTATGAACTCGTTGTCGGGGGTGAACGCCTCGGGGCCGTTGATCATCCGGTTGATCCCCGCGTCAGCGATCGCCGGGACGCGGCGGACGGCCCCGGCCATGATCTCCTCGAAGCGCGGCCAATCGGGTGCGAGCAGCTTGCCGTTGAAGTCGGGCGGGACGCCGTCGAGCGCCCAGGGCGCCGGGTGCCGCTCGTAGCCGCCCATGCACAGGCCGCCGACCTCCTCGCGGTAGTAGACGAGGTTATCGGGGTCACGGAGCTGCGGGAGGCCAGGGTGGACGCCCTCGATCGGCTCCGTGAAGAGGTATTCGTGGGCCATCGGGATGATCGGGATGGTCACGCCGACCATGCGGCCGATCTCCGGCGCGAAGATCCCGCCGGCGTTGACGACGACGTCCGCCCGGATCTCTTCGCGCTCCCCGTTGCGTTCGACGACGACGCCGGTCACGCGGCCGTGCTCGGTGCCGATCGAGACGACTCGCGTGTGCGTGCGGATACTCGCGCCACGCGCCCGGGCGCCGGCCGCAAGGGCAGTCGCGAGTCCGGACGGATCGAGCCAGCCGTCCGTGGGCAGATAGAGCGCGCCGAGGACGCCTTCGGTCGACATGAGCGAGAAGCGCACCTGGGCCTCTGCGGCGCTGACCAGCTCGATCGGGAGACCGAAGGTCTTGGCCCAGCCCGCCTGCCGGCGGAGCTCTTCGAAGCGCTCGGGGCTCGATGCGAGACGAAGCGAGCCGACCTCGTGCCATGCGGGATCGATGCCGGTCTCCGCCGCGAGGCGCCGGTAGAGGTCGGCGCCGTACATCATCATTTTCGTGAGGGTCACGGTGCTGCGCAGCTGGCCGACCAGCCCCGCCGAGTGAAACGTGGAGCCCGACGTCAGCTCGGCCCGATCAACGAGGATGATATCGGTCCAGCCGAGCTCGGCCAGGTGGTACGCGATCGACGTGCCACCGACGCCGCCGCCGATGATGACCGCCCGGGCGTGCTCCGCCATCGTCCCCTCGCTCCCCTGCCCTCCGACCGACGAAGGACAGGGTAGCGGCCCGTCAGGCCGGCCGATCGGCCAATGCGCCCCGCGCAACCGGCAAGCGTCGAGCGACGACGGTCGCGAGCGGTGTCACCGGCACGGACGGGAACCGCCTGGCTCGGTGCGTCGCATCGGCGGTCATGTCGCGGGTGTCCATGACCACGGCCGTCGCGATCCGGGACGCCAGGATGGGCTTGACCGGGCGAAGCGCCGTGGCCAACAGCCGCATCATCGGCAACGGGACGTGGCCGACGGTTCCGGCGGCTTGCGTGACCTCCCTGACGGTCGCGACAAACGCCTCGAAGGTCAAGTCCTCGGGTCCCGCCACCTCGATCGTCGACCCCCGGAGCGAGAGATCGGACAGGGCCAGGTCGACAATGCCCGCGACATCCTCGACCGAGACGAAGTTGATCGGGTTTCGGCCTCGGCCGAAGATCCGGGTTCGCCCGGTCTCGACCAGCGGGCGGCCGACGAGCTCGAGCCAGGTCTCCTGGTAGGCCGTCGGGCGGACGATCGTCCAGGCAAGGCTCGAGGCTTGCAGCCGGCGCTCCGTCTCGGCCTTTACCCGGAACAGCTCGCTCGGGTGGTCTGGCGACGCCTGGCCGATCGAGAGCAGCACGAACTGGTCGACGCCTGCGGCTTCGGCTGCGGCAATCAGGTTGGCGTTGCCCTGACCGTCGATCGCCCGAACGCCACCCGCGCCAGGTCCGCCGAACCCCTGGATCGCCGAGACCACGGTCCGGACGCCGGTCATCGCTCGATCCACGGCCTCGCGATCGCGGACATCGCCGATCACGGTATCGACCCCCGCCGAGAGGGCGTGGCCTTGCGTTGGGACGCCGCGGGTCAGGACACGAACAGATTCACCCCGAGCCAGGAGCCTCGGGATGAGCGAACGGCCGAGGGTCCCGGTCCCGCCGGCCACGAGGATCATCGCGACACGGCCGTTCCGGTCGCGCCGGGCGCGCGCGTCGCCTGGACCCCGGCCACGATCCGTCGAACCGCGTCGTCCGGACCGACGCCCGCCTCATCGACGGGCTCCATGTAGAAGTGCACCGAGACTACCCGGGAGGTCTTCAGCCGCAGGATTGTGACGCCCCGCATCCGGTGGTCGCTGCCATCGCGGCGTGTCCCGTGCCAGTCCCATTCCGCCCAGACCGTATCGGCCTGGACGACCGCATCGAGCAGATCCGCGCGGAGATCGGGTACGCCCGCGAAGATCTGTTCCCAGTTCCGGCGCACCTGGTCGGATCCCCGGAAGGTACGCTGCGGATGCGCCGGGGTCTCACTCACGACATCGGCGTCGAACACGTCGACGAGGGCGTCCAGATCATGCTCGTTCATCGCGCCGCGAAGCCGTTCGACCACGGCCAGCCCTGGATCCAACGTCTGGGCGCTCATCTGCTTCCTCCGATACGGTATCGCCATACTGATCGTATGGTGGTTATACTGGAAGTCTGATGAACGACCGGACCGATGTCAAGCGCTCGTATGAATCGCCGCTGCGCCAGGCGCAGGCGGCGGCCACGCGGCGCTCGATCATCGACGCCGCGGCCGCCCTCTTCATCGAGCGCGGCTACGTGGCGACGTCGATGGACGCGATTGCCGAGGCAGCCGGCGTCGGCCGTGCCACCGTATTCACCTCGGTCGGTGGCAAGAAAGCGCTGCTCAAGAAGGCCTATGACGTTGCCCTCGTGGGCGACGATGAGCCCATCCCGTTCCCGATGCGACCGGCGTCGCTCGCCGTCAGGGCGGAGCAGGATCCGATCCGCTTCGTGGCCGGCTACGCGGGCCTTGTCACTGACATCAACCGGCGACTCGCGCCGATCTACGAAGCCGTGCGCGGGGCGGCCAGTGCCGATCCGGAGGTCCGCGACGTCTTTGAGACCATCGGGACCGAGCGGCGGATCGGCGCCAGCAACGTCGTCCGCGACCTGCTGGCCAAAGGCGCCCGCCTGAGGAAAGGCCTCGAGCCCGACGCGGCAGCCGATATCCTGTGGATCCTGATTGACGCCGGTCTGTTCCATCTCCTCGTCCACCAGCGAGGCTGGACCCCTGAGCGATTTCAAGCCTGGCTGGCCGAGTCGATCCAGCGGCAGCTTCTTCGGTGAGCCGATGATGGCCGGCCCGACGATCGAGGAGGTCATTGCGGCAATTCCGGCGTGGTCCGGTCGGACCGTCACCGCCGACCGCATCACGGCGGGGTTGACCAACACGAACTACCGCGTCGAGGTGGATAGCACGCCGCACTTCGTGCGGATCCCGGGCGCGGCGACGCAGCTCCTCGCGGTCGACCGTGGCAACGAGCTCCAGAACACCATCGCCGCCGCGGTCGCCGGCGTCGGCCCTCGCATCGTCCACACCATCCCTTCCTGGGACGTCTTCGTGCTCGAGTGGCTCGATGCGCGGACGATGTCGAACGAAGCGCTCCGGGCGCGAGGGATGCCGCGGCGGATCGCGGACGTCCTGCGCGAGCTCCACGCGGGCCCCCGCTTTCGCGACGACTTCAACATGTTCCGGCTCGCCGAGCGTTACCTCGCGCTCGTCGACGAACGGGAGATTGCGATCCCGGCCGGCTATCGCGAGCACCTCGGGCAGCTCCCCGCGATCGAGGCGGCCCTGGCCGTCCGTCCGCTGGCGACCGTCCCGTGCCACAACGATCTCCTCGCCGAGAACTACCTCGACGACGGCGAGCGCCTGTGGCTCGTCGACTGGGAATACAGCGGGAACAACGATCCGACCTTCGAGCTCGGCAACACCTGCCAGGAGCTCGGCTACGACGACGACCGGGTGCGCGAGCTGTGCGCAGCCTACTTCGGCGAGGCCTCCCCTGCCCTTCTCGCCCGAATGCGACTCCAGATGATCATGTCCGACGTCGGCTGGACGCTGTGGGCCGCCATCCAGGCTCGCATCTCCACCATCGACTACGACTTCACCGGCTGGGCGAATGAGCGCTGGGCCCGCGCGACGGCGATGCTTGACGGCCCCGACTTCGAGGGATGGCTGCGGGCCGTATCGGACCGGTGATCGGTCAGCGCGGCGCGTCCTCACCAACAAGCACGATCCGGGTCGCGGATGAGGCGCTGTCCTCGATATCGTGCGCTGAGGCGCCGCCGAGAGCTTGCTCGAGCAGCCCCCTGGCCTTGAGATCGGCCGGGACGAACATGGTCGCAGCGCCGCGTTCGCTCGCGAAGGTCAGGAGTGACTCCGCGCCCGGCTTCGAGGGCAGCCAGGCCGCAGCGTCGAGTCCGTCGCGCTCTGCTTCCGCAACCTGTCGAGCGATCCCGTCGCGGCCGGCCGCCTCGAGATTGGCTACATCGAGTTCCGGCGGCAAGTCGTCCCTCGTCCCCTGGGCCGACCAGTCGCTCGGCAGCGGGTCGCCGAGGACCGTCGCTGCATCCCAGTCGTACAGAAGCAGGCGGGCGCCCTGCTCCTTCGCGAAACGCATGGCTTCGCGACGAGTGGTCGCGTACCGATCGTCGTCCGCCGTCACGGCAACGACGAGTGGAACGGCTCTGGGTCCAGTCACGCCGCCAGTTTAACAAGCCGTCGATCGCCGAACGAGTGCATGCCGGGCGTGACCAGTTTCACCTGGACCGCAGACGGCCGTCAGCCGCGCATCCGCGACCCGGTGGGGTCGATGAGGACGTCCCGGGCGACCTCGGTGAACACGCGCTGGTCGAAGACGTCGACTTCGAGTGCCTGACCTTCGACCACGGCTGAGGACAGATAGGCGTAGCCGATCGTGCGCTTGACGGTTGAGCCGTAGGCGGCGCCGCGGAGGCGACCGACCACCTCGCCGCCGAGGCGGACCGCTTCGCCGCCGTAGACCGGGACGGAGTCGGCGTCGCCGATGAGGACGGTTCGGAGCCGGCGGGACGGCCCGTCCGGCGAGGCCTCGCGAGCGGCCGCAAGTGCGTCTCGCCCGATGAACGGGCCTTTCCCGAGCCGGACGAACGACCCGAGCCCGGCCTCGAACGGCGTGTCGAGCATGGTCAGGTCCGTCCCGAAATAGCGGTAGCCCTTCTCCATCCGAAGGGCGTCGAGCGCCCGGTAGCCGAACGGTTCGAGCCCGTGGCCCTCGCCGGCCGACCGAAGTCGATCCCAGACGATGACAGCCCAGTCCGCCGGTGTCATCAGTTCCCAGCCGAGTTCGCCCGCGTAGCTGATCCGCGAGGCGAGCACCGGAGCGTCCCCGATTCGAAGCGCTCGCGCCGTCCGCACCGGGATCGCCGCATCGCCGACGTCGTCCATGGTGGTGGCGGCCAGGATCTCGCGGGCGCGCGGACCCCACAACCCGATCGTCGCCAGGTCGCCGCTAACGTCGCGGATCGCCACATCTTCATCGTCGTCTCCCACATGGCTTCGTAGCCAGGCGATCTCGGAGGCGAGGTAGCCGGCACCGGTCACGACCCGGAGCCGGTCGCGCGCGAGCCGAGTGACAGTCACGTCCGCGACGATCCCACCCCGGTCGTCACACCACTGCGTATAGATCACGTTCCCGAGCGGGCGGTCGATCTCATTGGCGCTCACCCGTTGGAGCAGCGCCAGCGCCCCCGGCCCCTCGACCGCGATCTTTCCGAACGAGCTCAGGTCGATGATTCCGGCGCGTTCGCGGACGGCTCGCGCCTCCGCGGCGACGCGCTCGAACCAGGGCGGCCTCGACCACCCATATGCCGCCTGGTCCCGTCCGGCGCGTCGCCACGGCCGGCCAGGCTCGTGGTAATCCGCGCGCTCCCAGCCGGCCTTCGTCCCAAAGACGGCGCCTGACTCCTGGAGGCGTCCGTGGAGGGCGCTGAGCCGGCGGGGCCGGCCCGCCAGGTCCGCGTCGTACGGATAGCGCAGCCGGTAATAGTCGGTGTAGGTCTCGCGCCCGAGCGCGGCCGCGAACGCGGGATCCCGGTACGTCTCGCCGAACCGCCATGCCCGGTACGGCCCGATATCGACGCCGGGGTCACCCGCGGTGATCCAGCCCGCCAGCGCGCGGCCGATCCCTCCGCCACCCCCGAAACCATTGAGCGAGAGCCCCGCCGCGACCCAGAACCCGCTCACCCCGGGGAGCGGGCCGAGCAGCGGATTGGCGTCGGGGGTCATCGCGTCGGGGTGGCAGACGAGCCGGATTGCCTCGGCGTCGGCGAGGAACGGGAAGCGGCGGATGGCGCCGGCCATCAATGGCGCGAACCGCTCGTAGTCGGCGGGGAGCGATTGCGCTGCATGCTCCCACGGGACGCCGTCCTCCCAGCGGGATCGCGGATCGAGCTCGTAGCCGCCGAACACCATCCCGCCGTGCTCGCTCTTGCCGTAGACGAGGTTGTCGGGGTCGCGGAAGCACGGCATCTCGCGCGACAGCTCGGAGCCCGGGACCGCCTTGAGCGCGATGTGCTGGTGGTCGACTGGAGTGGACGGGATGAACGCGCCGACCATCGCCGCCAACTGCGGCGCCCAGATCCCGGCCGCGTTCACGACCAGCTCGGTCGCGATCGGACCCGCGTCGGTCAGGACAGTCGTGATTTCGCGCTTCGCCGAGAGCTCGAAACCGGTGACCCGGACGCCGGTCCGGATCCGGACGCCCAGCGCCCGCGACGCATCCGCGACAGCGTGGGTCGCGCCGTGCGGATCGAGGTGGCCGTCGATCGCGAGATGGACTGCGCCGTAGAGGGAGTCCGAGGAGATCGCGGGCATGAGCCGGCGCGCCTCGTCCGCGCCGATCACGCCGACGTCGAGCCCGATCCCTCGGGCCCGGCTCGCCGTCCGCTCGAGCTCGAGCAGCTGGTCCCGGCTCGAGGCAAGACGGAGGCTGCCGACCGACTCGAAGACGCCGAGGCGCTCGAAGAGCTCGATACTGTAGCGGCGGAAGCCCATCATCGTTGCGGACGGATTGAACGCGGTCACCAGGCCCGCTGCATGGCAGGTGGAGCCGGCCGTCAGCTGCGCCTTCTCGATCAGGAGGACGTCGGTCCAGCCGGCGAGGGCCAGGTGGTACGCGACGCTGCAGCCGGTGATCCCGCCACCGATGACGACGACCTGTGCCTGCTCCCCGCTCATGGCTCGACACGATATGGCGACGGCCGCCGTCGCGTCACGTCACCGCGCAGCGTGGCGACCCGCCACGCGACGGCGTCAATGGCAGGCCGCGCTCCCGGCGTCGCTGAAGGCACCCGATGTCGAGGTGAACCGCCACTCGTAGGAGCCCTGGTGTAAAACGAACGTGATCACGCCGTGCGCACCGGTCGCTCGGACCTCACTGTTGGTCGCCGTCGTCGGGAACGTCCGGAGCGCCGCACCGCCGGTCCCGACCACGAACTCGCGAAGGCCGTTCGCGCGATCGAGCAGCCCGGCGGCGTCCTGCGGCGCAAACCGCTCGTAGTCGTGGTCGTGGCCGTTGACCACGACATCCGCGCCGGCGCCGGCGAGTGCGGTCCAGAACGGCGCGACCTCGGTGTCGTTGCCGTGCTTGCCGGAGCTGAAACGCGGTTGATGCCAGATGGCGAGCGTGCATCGCGCGGTCGACGCCTGGAGATCTCCTGCGAGCCACGTTCCCTGTGGCGAATCGGCGCCGCAGCCACCGACCGACGAGCAGTCCGAGTCGAGCACGACGATGTGCCACGTCCCGAGGTCGTACGAGTACCAGCTCTTGCCGTCGGGTGCCGCTGCGCTTCCGAAGTAGCCGAGGTAGCCGGCCAGGTCCTTCGTCACCCAATCGTGGTTGCCGGGCGCCGGCCGGGTCCGGGCGAGGAAGCGACCCCATGTCGGCCCATAACAGTCGCGGAACTGGGCAGCGCTCCCATCGGGGTAGGCGTTGTCGCCCGCGGTGAAGACCGTCCCCGCGATCGAGTCGACGAGCGCCGCCGTCGCTTCGTCGTCCGCGAGCGCGCAATCGGCGATGTCACCGGCACCGACGAAGACCGGGTCGCCCGACGGCGGACCAGATGGCGAACCAGCCGGCTGCCCAGTCGACGTGGTCGGGTCGGTCGGCAATGCGGACGGGGTAGCGCCGCCCGAGGCGACGGGGCTCGGCGGCGTGGACGGCGCGGCGGCCGAAGCCGTGGCCGTGGCCCTCGATGAACCGCTGCCAGACGGTCGGACGAGCCCGGCCAGCCCGAACAGGAGGATGAGGGTCGCCGCAAAGCCGACCGCCGTCAGCCCGACCACCCGCGCCATGGATCGGGGTTCAGGCCCGGCCGGCCCGCGTGGTGGCTCGAGCGGCTCAATCGCATTGCTCATCGGTCAGAGCCTATCCGACCAACCCCGAATCGGACCGTCAACGACGAATCCCGTGTGGCGAGGCGGGCGCTTGACCGCTCGATTCGCAGGGACGCACAGGGGGAGGTGCGACGGCCGACATCAGCCCGCGATGAGGGCCTCGCGCAGCCCGTCGGGGAGCGGCCGGTGAAGCTCGACCGGCTGAACGAAGCGGTCGACCATCGGCCGCGAGTCGTTGACCCGAAGCTCGGTGAAGAGATACGAGATCTTGCGTCGCTGGGCCGCGAGAATCTCGTCCTTCGTGGGCAGCTCCCAGAGCTGGCGCTTGATCGGTCCGATGACCTTCTTCCGGGTCGTGTAGACGAACTGCTGGTCGGTCTGGCCGGGCTTGCGCTCGTCCGCGGCGTTCGCGAAGCACCAGGTTTCGATGTCGCGGTGGAGCGACGCCGGGAAGGCGGCGTGCTCGAAGAGGGCGTTCTGGAAGCCGGTGGCGAGATGGATCTCGGCGGTCTCGACGGCGGGGAAGCGGTGGAAGAGCTCGTCCGGGAGCGTCGACGCGCCGTGCTGGACGGCGCCGGCGAGGCCGTACTCGCGGGCCACGACGCCGAGCTCCCGCAGGACCTCGAAGTCGAGCTTCACCTCGGCGACGCCACCGTCGGGGAGTGGAATGCCGCCGTGCGACGTCCCGGTCTGGACGCTCACCTTGGAAATGCCCTTTGCACCGGACGCCAGCGAATCGAGCTCGCGACGATAGCCGTCGAGATAGGCACGCAACTCGGCGACGGTCGAATTCTGCGTCCCGACCTCGCCGATCTCGCCACCGACGCTGATCGTGACCCCGTCCATCTCGAGCGTCCGGATGAGCGCGGTCAGCTCGGCGGCGCGCCGATAATTCTCGCGCTGCTCCTCATCGGCGTTGGGCTTCGAGAGGTCGACGAGGGTCGAAGAATCGATGTCGATGTTTCGATAGCCGGCGTCGATCGCGAGCCGGCAGGCGCGCCGGATCTCCTCAGTCATGGCCTCGGGATCGGCGGCATATTTCTTGGCATTGAACTGGTAGTGGTCGCCCTGGATGAAGACCGGGCCGCGCCATCCCGCGGCGATGGCACCGGCCAGGACCGATGTGGCGTAGTCGATCGGGCGCTGGAATGTGTACGTCTGCTCGCTGCGGGCGAGCTCGATGATGACCGCACCGACATCGGCGGCCTGGGCCGCCTCGTAGACCGTCCGGGCCATGTCGAAGGTCTGCGTCCGCAGGTTGATTGCAGGGACAGTGAAGCCCGCGACGTCGCCGCGCGCCCGAGCCTCGTACAGCGCCTGGATGCTCGCCGACAGTGCGCCGAGCGCCTGGCTTGCCTCCCAGACCAGCCATTGGGCGGCGGCGGTCGTCGCCTCGTCAGTAGAAAAGGCGGCGGTCCAGGCGAGGTCGCGGATCCCCGTGTCGCGGAAGACGGCCTCGTCATCGATGACGAGCCGCTCCTCCTCGAAGTGAGCCGCAGGGGCGAGCGCGCTCAGAAGGTCAGTCGGGGATGTCGCGACGGTGGGCATCGGGGTCGGTCTCCTGTCCGGTTCAGCCCAATGGTAGCGACCTGCTCAGAACCCGGGCTTGGTCACCATCAGGATGACGATCAGGACGATGAGGACCGTCAGGAGCATCCCGCCGCGCTGGAGCTGCTTCCCGAGCGCCATGACCTCCGGGGGCGGGCCGGCTGGGGCTCCAGCGGGCGGCGGGCCGGGCGGCGGACCACCCGCGGTGAGATGGACCATCTTCTCCGCGGCAGGCGCCTGGACGAAGATCGCGAAGCCGATCGCGATCAGGTAGAGGATGATCCCACCGATCAGCCAGCGCCAGGCCGGGTCGGTGAGATTCGCGCCGAGGATGAGGATCAGGGTCACGCCGGTGATGGCCTGGATGATCGCCCCCGGAATGACGACCCGCCGTTCGATGTATTCGTTCAGGCTGGCCGCGAAGGGCATGTGCTGCGGGCTCTTCCGCGCCTGACTGACGACGATCGGAAACGCGAACGTCGGCCCGAAGACGGCGATCGCTCCGATGACATGAAGGAAGAGGAACAGCTGGAGCATCGACCACCCTCTCGTCTGGCTCAACCAGGATCCGACCGGTCGGGTCGGATGCGCGCGCCGCCAGCAATGTACGACAGCCGTCATGGCCCCGTCGCGGCCTCGCTGTCAGCGCACGCGCTTCGTGCGGCGACTGACGAAGTCGACGAGGACGTACTCGCCGAGATGTTCGGGCGTCGCGTAAAAGGCACGACCACGGTTCATCCGGGTCATGAGCGCGACGAAGTCGGCCAACGCCCGTGATCGCTCGAGCATGAACGTGTTGATCGTGATCCCCGACTTCGTGCAGCGCTGGACCTCGCGCAGCGTCTCCTGGATCGTCCGCCGTGTCGGCGGGTAGTTGAACGCGACCTGGCCGTCCTCGAAATGCGCGGTCGGCTCGCCATCCGTGATGACCACGATCTCCTTGTTGACCGCCGGGTTACGCTCGAGAATCCGGCGCGCCAGGAGGAGACCGTGCTGGAGGTTCGTCCCGTACTCGTAGCCGTGCCAGGTCAGCTCGGCGAGCGCGCCGGGGCGAATCTCGCGGGCGTAGTAGGCGAACCCGACGACCGTCAGCTGGTCGCGGGGGTACTGCGTCCGGATCAGCGTGTCGAGCGCCACAGCAACCTTCTTGGCGGCAAGGAAGCAGCCCCGCAAAAGCATCGAGCGGCTCATGTCGAGGAGCAGGACCGTCGAGGTCTGGGTCAGCTGCTCGGTCCGGTTGACCGCGAAATCCGTCGGGCTGAGGTGGATCCGGCGGTCCCCGACCGCCGCGCGCGCGGCAGGCGCATTCTCCTCGCGACCGAGCGCGTTGAAGAGCGTGCCGCGCAGGTCGAGGTGGAACGGGTCGCCGAACTCGTACGGCTTGGTCGCCTCGTCGCGCTCCCCGCCCCGTCCGCCGCGGTCGACCCGGTGGCCTCCGAAGGCGTCACGCTGAAGCCGGGCGAACAGGTCATCGAGGACCTTCTGGCCGATCCGGCGGCTGCCGCGCGGCGTCAGCTCGAGACGTTCGCCGTCGCGGGTCAGGTAGCCCGCCTCCTCGAGCCGGCGCGCCAGGTCGTCGAGCGCGTCGAGCTCGCGCGCTGCGTCGTCGCCGAGCAGGTCGCGAACCGCGTCGCGATCGATCGCGGCCAGATCGGCCGGCGATTCAACGTCGGACAGGGCGTCGCCGAGACGATCCATCGCCTGGAGCCGGCCGATCTGTGCGAGCGCGCCGTCGAGGCCGAGCGGCTCGTCCCCGCCGAACGGTACGCGATCCCCGAGCCCGCCCGGGAGCAGGAGATCGAGGTTCGAGGCGAGCTGGGCAAGGTCGACGAGCAGCCGGTCGTCGCGCAGCAGCGCCTCCATCATCGATTCGAGCTCCGCGCGCTGCGAGGGGCTCATTGAACGCAGGAGCGACTGCATCGCCGCCATCCGCTGCGCCAGCTGGTCGATGATGTCGTCGAACGTCTGCGCGCCGGGGAAGAATCGCCCGTGTCTGGCCAGAAATTCGGTGGCATCCGGCTCGCCGCCGCCGATCCGCTCCCGGATCAGGTCGTTGAGGTCGCGAACCATCTCGCGGTTGGCGGCGAGATCCTCTGGGCTCATCGATTGGATCGCCTCGGACATCCCGGCCACGAACTGGTCGAGGACCTGGCCCTGCAGTCGCTTGACGAGCTCTTCGAACCGCTCGCGCGCGTTGGGCTCCAGGAAGTCGTAGTCCTGGAGGCCGCGGATGCGGTCGCCGACATCGGCCGGCAGCGCGTCGAGCTGATCGAGCCGTTTCGCGGAGACGTCGCGCAGCATCGATCGAAGGTCTTCCGAAGCTCCGTCGACGGCCTTGGACGCCTCGTCGAGCCGCCGCTCGACGCCCGATCGTTCCTCGCCGACGATCTCCTCGAGCTCGCGCCGGATATCGCCGAGGACATCGTCGAGCTGGTAGCGCTCGAGCATCGCTTCGCGCCGTCGTTCGAGCCGGTCCATCAGGTCCTGGATCCCGGCCATCTCGCCGCGGGTCGGGTCGCCGCTCCGCCAACCGCGCTCCATCAGCCGCCGGAGCGCTTCGGCGAGATCGCCCTCGGCCATGACGTCGTCCGCGAGCGCATCGAGGATCTCGTCGGCCTCGAGATCGGCGACCTCCTGGCTGCCGTCCCACGACGAATAGCGCGCCTGCGCCGCGAGGCCCTCGGCGGGGCCGCGTCGCCCGCCCCGTGCTGTCATTCCGGCGTCGGCTCCCGTTCGGGCGGTGTCGGCCCCCAGGTCCCGCGGGTCCGGGGAGTACGCGGTCACCGGTGGTAGACCGTCCCGCCCGGGATGCGATCCTTGTTGAGCCGCCGCGCGAGATGGAGTCCCTCGAGCAGGAACTCGACGGCGGAGGCGACGACCGCGGGCTCCTCGGCGCCATCGGTGGCATCGAAGGCACCGAGCCGCCTGACCGACTCGCCGAGCCCCGGGACCTCACGCATCCACGCAACGTATTCGCGCGATGGCGTTCGGTCGCCGGTCTCAACGGTGAACCCGTCCTCGAAGGCCTCGATGACGCCCTCGAGGTCGTCGAGCGAGACGTGCCGGGTGAAGGTCGTGTGGAGCGCCTTGGTGATGAGCCGCTCGACGATCCGCTCCTCGGGCGAGTCGTCGCCGGCTGTCTCGAGCTCCACCTTGCCGACCGTCGAGGCGACGACCGCGCCAAGGTCCGACACGCGCGGCGCGGCGACAGGCTCGCCGAGACGGACGGCGCGCTTGAGCGCCGCCGCCTCGAGGACCTCGGCATTCGCCACGGAAACGCGGACGCTGACGCCGGAGCGCTGGCTGATCTCCGGGGACCGGCGGGCGAGGTGGGTCAGCTCCGCGACGAGCTCCTCCATGAACTCCGGCACCACCACGGCCGGCGTTCCGTCCTCGAGTTCGAAACGGTGCTTCTCCTGACGAACGATCGCCATCTCGTGTTCGAGCGTCCGCGGGTAGTGGGTCCGAATCTGCGACCCAAGACGGTCCTTGAGCGGGGTGATGATCCGCCCGCGCGAGGTGTAGTCCTCGGGGTTGGCCGAAGCGACCATGTACAGGTCGAGCGGGAGCCGAACGACGAAGCCGCGGATCTGGACGTCGCGCTCCTCGAGGATATTGAGCAACCCGACCTGGATCCGTTCGGCAAGGTCGGGGAGCTCGTTGATCGCCACGATCCCGCGGTTCGCGCGTGGGATCAGGCCGTAATGGAGCGTCAGCTCGTCCGAGAGGTAGCGGCCTTCGGCGACCTTGATCGGGTCGACCTCGCCGATCAGGTCGGCGATCGTGATATCCGGTGTCGCGAGCTTCTCGGCATAGCGCCGGTCGCGCGGAATCCAGTCGATGACGGTGGCTTCGCCGTCGCGCCCCATGATGGCGCGGGCTGCCGGGCTGATCGGCGCGGACGGATCATCGTTGAGCTCGCCACCGGCGACGACCGGGAGCCACGGATCGAGCAACCCAACGAGGAGGCGCGCCAGCCGCGTCTTCGCCTGGCCCCGTTCACCGAGGAAGACGAGGTCGTGTCCGGCGAGGATCGCGTTCTCGATGGCCGGGACGACCGAATCCTCGTAGCCGACGACGCCGGGGAACGCAGCCGCTCCTGATGCGATGCGGGAGAGGAGATTGGCGCGCAGCTCCTCCTTGACGGTGTGCGATCGCCAACCGGAGGATCGCAGTTCAGCGAGACTGGTCGGCCGGGGCGGGGCGTGATCGATGGGGTCCACGGTGCCTCCCGCTGGAGATGCAGGGCTCGGAAGGCGAGCCTAAGGGTCGCCCCTCGGAGCGTCAAACGGCGGTGCCGGACGGTACGCTCGAATCGCCTCGGCGGCCGCCGCTGGGTCCGTGACGCCCGTCGTCACGAGCTGCTCGAGGTGGTCGCGCCGCCTGTCGGTCTCGATCTCGAAGTCGCCCGCGCGACTGCCGACGCGCATGGCGAGTTCCGGGATGACGCCCCAGCCAAAGTGCTCGAACGTGTCGTCCCCCGCCTCCCAGGTGGCGAGGACGGCAGGGCCGAGTCGCTGGAGATGGCCGTGGACGTCGCGCGCGACCGGGCGCAGATAATGGGCAGCGACGACCCGGCGGCGATCTGCGTCGACGCGCCGCAGGACGAGGACGGCGCCGAGATGCGCGAGCTCGTCGTCGACGAGCCGGACCGGCGGCCGGCGGAGCCGCTCGAGGACTTCATCGAGCGAATCGGCGTGGATCGTGGCGGCCAGCCCGTACCCGATCGACGCAGCGCGAACCGCGACGCGCGCGGCCGCGCCCCAGGTATACGACGGCAGATGGTCGGAGAGCTCAGGCGCGAGGAGGACGGTCGTCTCGGCACGGACCGGATTGGCGTCCGGGGCCGGGCGCGCGATGCCGGGCCAGCCGAGCTCCGTCGCCTGCGGGAGCCAGTCGAACGTCTCGGCCTCGCCGGCCAGCTCGACGACGCGGATCTCGGCTGGCAGGAAATCGAGGAGCGCGCCGAGAAGCGTCGACTTGCCCGTCCCCTGCGCGTCGGCCGCGACCACGATCGGGACGCGCGCCTCGACCAGCAGCCAGAGCTGCGCCGCCAGCTCAGCATCGAGGGTCCCCGCGTCGATCAGCTCGACGATCGATCGGGGCTCTGGGCGGAAGCGGCGGGAGACTCGGGAGTCGGTGGTCATTTCCTGCCACTGTGCGAGGGGCGTGCCACAGGCGTCAAACGGCTGACGGTCCTG
>JBDTNS010000002.1:0-25212 GCA_039933675.1 Chloroflexota bacterium | reverse complement strand
CCGGCAGGAGCGGCAGGTAGACGACCGCGAGATCGTCGGCGACCGGCGAGACGACCGACAGTAGGTGGATCAGCTCAGCGGGTCCGCGCCAGTACGGCAGGTCGAAGACCCGCACGTCGCCGCCCACGATGGCCGCCAGTTGACGCGCGCCCGCCGCATTGGTCCGCAACGTCCGCCCGATGCACAGCAGGTCAGGCCGGAGCCAGAACGTGTCGCCGCCCTCGATCGTGCCGGGCGCCTCGATGCGCCCGAGCGTCGGGATCCCGGCGGCCGCCGTCCAGGCCTCGATCGCGGCCGGTTCGGGCGCGCGGTTCGGCTTTCCGGGCCGGAGCGGGATCGCGCCGCGGTCGCTGACCAGCAGTGGGTCGAATGTGTAGACGAGATCGGGCGAGTCGAGCTCCGTCTCGAGGACGTGGACGCGGGGGCCGAGACCCGCCAGGATCTCGACGAACGCGTCGTGCTCGCGCCGCGCCACCTCGAGGTCGACGGGGTGGAGGAAGCCATGAGCCGCGTCGTCGAACGCCGCCCCAAAGGCGGCGCCGGGTCGCTTGACGAGCACGTCGAGGAGCGGCGCGGTCATGCTCTGGGCGCCATAACGCCGTTGGGTCGTCGCCATCAAACGAGGATAGCCGCGGCCGGCTCGCATGGCCCGCGTGGTCCGATCGTCCGCCTTGCCATCGGTCCGGACAGCCGCGCATCATCGACCGATGCAGACTCACCGCGCCGCCCCCCGTCGGATCGCAACCCTCGGTGCCACGCTGGCGCTCCTCTTCACGCTCGGCTCGTCGAGCGTCGACGGGGCGCCGGCGTCGTGCTCAAGCCATTCGTCGGCGGCCTCAGCTCGCCGGACCTCGTCACGAACGCCCACGACGGGTCGGGGCGTCTCTTCGTCGTCGAGAAGGCCGGGAAGATCCGGGTGATCCGAGACGGCGTCCTGCTCCCGACCCCGTTCCTCGACCTCTCGAACCAGGTCTCGACGGGCACGGAGCAGGGCGTGCTCGGCCTCGCCTTCCACCCGAAGTTCAAGACCAACGGCCTCTTCTACGTCGACTTCACCGACAAGGGCGGGAACACGGCGATCAACCAGTACCGCGTCTCGCCGGGCAACGCCGACATCGCGATCAAGTCGACCGCGCGCCGGGTCATCTCGATCGCGCAGCCCTATGCCAACCACAACGGCGGCGACATCGTCTTCGGACCCGACGGTTACCTCTACATCGGGACGGGCGATGGTGGGAGTGCCGGCGACCCCGGGAACCGCGCCCAGCGTCTCGACACCCTGCTTGGCAAGATCCTGCGGATCAATGTCAACGGAACGGTGGGCGCCCAGCAGTACCGGATCCCGGCGGGGAACCCGTTCGTCGGTCGGACCGGTCGCGACGAGATCTGGTCGTATGGGCTGCGCAACCCTTGGCGCTTCTCGTTCGATCGGGCCACCGGCGACCTGTGGATCGGCGACGTCGGCCAGAACCGGTACGAGGAGATCGACCGCGCGACGGTCGTCGGGTCGGGTCGCGGCCGGGGCGTCAATTTCGGCTGGCGCGTCCTCGAGGGTCGCCACTGCTTCAAACCGGCGACCGGCTGCAACCGGTCAGGCAAGTTCATGCCGGTCGTCGAGTACAGCCACACCCTGGGCTGCTCGGTCACCGGTGGATTCGTCTATCGCGGCGCCGCGGTCCCGGCACTCACCCGGCTGTACGTCTTCGGGGACTACTGCTCGGGGACGATCTGGACGGTCCCGAAGGGCGGGGTCTCGCCGATCGCCAAACGACTCCTGATGCATACCGCCATGCGGATCAGCTCATTCGGCGAGGACGAGCACGGCGAGCTCTACGTCGTCGACCTGGCCGGCGGGACGATCTACCGATTCGCGGCGTCCTGAACACAGCGAAGCGCCCTGAGGGATCAGGGCGCCTCGACGACGCTGGAGGTTGGTCGGTCTAGGCGGCCAGGGCGACCGCCTGCTGGAGCGCGACCTCGACCTCGAGCTTGATCTGGTCGCCGACGAGCAGGCCACCGGCCTCGAGCGCGACGTTCCAGTTCAGACCCCAGTCCTTGCGGTTGACCTTGGCCTTGGCGCTGAAGCCGGCCCGGCGCGCGCCGTCCATCCCGGTGTAGAAGCCGAGGAACTCCACATCGAAGTCGACCGGCCTGGTGACGTCGCGGATCGTGACGTCGGCGGTCACGACGTACTCGCTGCCGCCCTTCGGCCGGATGGCCGTGGAGACGACGCGGATCTCGGGATACGTCTCGGTGGCGAAGAAGTCGTCCGAGCGCAGGTGGGTGTCACGAGAGCCGAAGCCGGTGTCGACGCTGGCCGCCTTGACGAGGACCTCGGCGTGCGACGCCGCGGGATTCGTCTCGTCGAGGTCGATCGTTCCCGAGACGTCGGTGAACGTGCCGCGGACATTGGTCACCATCATGTGCTTGGCTGAGAAGAGGACATCGGTGTGGGCCGGGTCGATCGCGAATGTCGCCATGGTTGGGAGCCTCCTGCAGACGGTCTGCGCCGCTGCGCTGTGTAGTTGACGTAGCAACTATAACGGCCTATCATTGCACTGTCAACTACTTGACACCAATGCTCCGTACCAAGGTGGTAGCATCGCGCCATGACCCTCCAGGAACCGATCGCGGAACCCCTGACTGCACGGGACCCCCGTCTCGCGCCGTGGCGTGCCTTCCTGCTCGCCCATGCGCGCGTCGCGCGCCGCCTCGACGAGGAGCTCCGCGTCGAGCACGACGTCTCGTTCGCCGAGTACGACGCCCTGCTCACGATCGCCCAGGCCCCCGGGCGGCGGATCCGGATGGGCCTCCTCGCCGAAGAAGTCCTGCTCAGCAAGAGCGGCGTGACCCGGTTGATCGATCGGCTCGTCAGCGACGGGCACGTCGAACGGAGCGCCTGCCTCGCCGACGCGCGCGGCGCCGAGGCTGTGCTCACCGAGCGTGGACTCGAGCGGCTGCGAGCCGCATCGAATTCGCATCTGCGCGGCATCAGCGAACACTTCCTGTCGGTCCTCGATGCCGAGGATCTCACCTCGATCGAACGCGCGATGTCCGCCGTGGCACGTCAGGCCGGGCCGGGTCGCAGCGATCCGGGAAACTGCGTCACGGATGTGCCGGAGCAGAGCGTCGACGTCGCCCGCTGACGCCGTCGTGCCGGGGCGCCTCTTCGTCGGAACGAGCGGCTTCGCGTACCCGGGCTGGAGCCCGCGCTTCTACCCGGCCGGCCTCGCGGTCAAGGGCTTCCTCCCCCACTACTCGGGTCGGCTCCCCGCGGTCGAGCTCAACAACACCTACTACGCGTCACCGAAGCCGGCGACGGTCGAGGGCTGGGTCGCCGCGACGCCGCCCGAGTTCCGGTTCGCGATCAAGGCCCAGCGCGGTGGCTCGTTCCGCGCGATGCAGGCGGACCCGGCCGTGAGCGTCCCCTGGCTGACCGGGCCGTACCGGGCATTCGGGGAGCGCCTCGGAACGGTCCTTATCCGCGTCCCGGACGCGTTGAAGCGCGACGACGCCAGGCTCGCGGCGCTCCTTGCCGTATGGCCGGCCGATCTTCCGCTCACGATGGAATTCCAGGACCCCAGCTGGCACGTCGACGAGACGTTCGCAGGCCTCACGAGGATCGGCGCCGCGCTGTGTGCCACAGAGCTCCCCGAGGATGCCGAGCCCCCGATCATCCGGCGCACCGGCTCATTCCTTTATCTGCGGCTCCGGCGGAACAACTACACCGAGCCCGAACTGGCGGCCTGGGCCGCGCGGGTCGAACCGTTCCTCGCGGCGGGCGACGATGTCTACGCCTTCTTCCGGCACGATGAGGCCGGCCGCGGCCCGGAGCTTGCGCTGGCCCTCTCCGAGACCGTCGACCGGCTCCGAATCTAGGTGCTGGACGCCTTCGAGCCCTTGGCGCGGCCGCCCTCCGCGGGACCGAACACGACGAGCAGCTCGAGGCGCTCGACGACGTCGTGGAAGCGGTGGGGCGCCCCCGCCGCGACGAACACGAGCGAACCCGCCACGACCGGCCGGGTCTCGCCACCGACCGTCACCGCGGCGCGCCCGCTGACAACGTAGTAGAGCTCGTCCTCGGTGTGCGGCGACTGCGGGTCGGTCGCGCCGACCTCGAGGACGTAGATCCCGGCCGAGAGATCCGGAACGCGCAGGAATTCGTGGTAGAGCCGGCCCCCGGCGGCCCGGGCGGTTTCGATCGCTGCGTACTCCCAGGCGTCCATTTCGCTCCTTTCCCTCGTGGCCAATGTAGCAGCGCAGGCCGGTCGCCGGTCCACTTACCGCCCGCTCGCGGACCGCTCGGCACAACCCCGCTAGCATCGGCAGGATGGACCGCCACCCTCCGACCACGATCCTTGCCGCGCTCGTGATCGCCACGAGCCTCGTTGCGGGCTGTGGATCCGGACCAATCACGCCACCACCCGGGACCCGGACCGCGGTTCCGGCCAGGACCCCGACGACTGTTGGATCGGCCGGCGCATCGGGAACGTCAGCCCGACCGACGGCGCCGTTCGACCCAACCGGCGTGAAGGTCGACGTCACGGTCGCGGTCTCCGGGCTCGTCGCGCCGCTCGACGTGACGGCGGCCGGCGACGGCCGCGGCCGACTCTTCGTGGCGGAGCAGGCGGGCCGGGTCAGGATCGTGAAAGGCGGCGCCCTCGCCGATCGCCCGTTCCTCGACATCCGGACGCGGATCAAGAGCGGTGGCGAACGCGGCCTGCTCGGGATCGCGTTCCACCCCGGCTACCCGGCCGATCCGCGCCTCTTCGTCGACTACACCGACCTCGACGGGAACACCGTCGTCTCGTCTTTCCGGGTGAGCACGGCCGACCCCGACCTCGCCGACCCGGACAGTGAGGTCGTCCTCCTCCACGTCGCGCAGCCAGCTGCGAACCACAACGGCGGCGCGGTCGAATTCGGACCCGACGGCAGGCTCTACATCGCGGTGGGCGACGGGGGCTCAGAGGGCGACCCACACGGCTACGGTCGGCGGCTCGATACGCTCCTCGCCAAGATCCTGCGGATCGACGTCGACGCGAACGTCGCGGGCGGGGGAACCTACGCGATCCCGCCGGACAACCCGTTCATCGGGGTCGCCGGCGCGCTCCCCGAGATCTGGCTGACCGGCCTGCGCAACCCGTGGCGGATGCGCTTCGATCGGGCGACCGGCGACCTGTGGATCGGCGACGTCGGTCAGAACGCCTGGGAGGAGATCGACGTCGCCCGCTCTGGTGATGCCGGCCTCGACTACGGGTGGAACACGATGGAGGGCTTCCACTGCTATCAGCCGGCGAACGGCTGCGACCAGACCGGCCTGACGCTGCCGCTCGCCGAGTACGGCCACGACCTCGGCTGCGCCGTCATCGGTGGCGTCGTCGTCCGCGATCGCCGCCAGGGCCGGCTCGACGGCGGCTACCTCTTCGGGGACGACTGCTCGGACAACCTGTGGCTGATGGACCCGGCCGGCTCCGGGAAGCGCCCCGCGGTCATCGTCGCGACGATGGGTCGCTCGCTCAGCTCGATCGGCCAGGATGAGGACGGGACCGTCTACGCCACGAGCCTGTTGCCCGGGGAGCTGCTCCGGATCAGCGCAGCCGGCAGCTGACCCGGCACGTGGGCGACGCGCCTCGGCTCGGCGAGACCCGAACGGCCGCCCTCAGGCGTGGATGATGACGTCGATCGAGCCCCGCCGGCCAAGGAGTTCGGCGCTCGTCCGGCCGCGCCAGCGGTGGAACAGGATGTCGACCGAGTCGTCTCCGACCGGGAGACCGGTGATCGTCAGCTTGCCGAGCCAGTCCGGCAACGTCGGCCGGACGAGCTCGAGGCGCCGCCTGGTCGCGTCGGCACGCAGCCCGAGCATGGTGTGGATCAGGTAGAACGGCGAGGCGGCCGACCAGGCCTGCGGTGAGCATGCGACGGGATAGGCGACCGGGGCGCCGACCGACTCCCGCGCGAACCCGCAGAAGAGCTCGGGAAGGCGGAGGTCGGGGAACCATTGGGCCGCCTCGATCAGCCGACCGGCGACGAGGTTCGCTCCCTCGGCCGAGCCGGTCGCCTTGAACCCCGCGGCGATCAGGGCATTGTCGTGCGGCCAGATCGAGCCGGTGTGATAGCCGACCGGGTTGTAGCCGCGCTGTCCCGCCGCGAACGTACGGATCCCCCACCCCGAGAACATGTCGGGCTCGAGCATTCGTTCGGCCACCCGGCCGGCCCGCTCGGCCGGCACGATCCCGCTCCACAGCGCCTGGCCCGGGTTCGAGGCGATGCTCGCCACCGGCCGCTTCTTGCCGTCGAGGGCCATCGCGTAGAAGCGGGCGTCGGAGAGCCAGAAGGCGGCGTCGAACCGGAGCCGGAGCTCGTCCGCGGCTGTGTCGAGCCGCGCCCCGAGCTCGGCATCGCCGCGATGTCGAGCGAGCTTCGCCATCGCCCGCCGAGCGGCATAGGCATAGCCCTGGACCTCGGCCAGCGCGATCGGACCCTCGGCGGGCAGGCCGTCAAGGTGGCGGATCGCGTCGCCGGAGTCCTTCCAGCCCTGGTTCAGGAGGCCGAGCCGCGAACGGCGCTGGTATTCGATGAAGCCGTCGCCGTCGAGATCCCCCGAGGTCTCGATCCAGCTGAGCGCCGCCAGGGCGTTCGGCCACAGCTTGTCGAGCATCGTGTCGTCGCCGGTCCAGGCGTGGGTCTCGCCGAGCAGGATGAGCCACAGCGGCGTCGAATCGATGCTGCCGTAGTACGCCGCGTGCGGCGTTTCGCCGGCGCGAGCCATCTCGCCCGTCCGCATCTCGTGGAGGATCTTGCCCGGCTCGGCATCCTGCCACGGGTCGTCCTTGGTCGCCTGGAGCCTGGCGAGCACCTCGAGCGTCGCGACCGCGAACGACGGGATGAACGCGACCGTCTCGAGCGCGGAGATCAGGCTGTCGCGACCGAACAACGTGGCGAACCACGGGATCCCGGCGGCGAGGTAGTGCTCGCCCTCGGCTGGTCCGTCGTTGCGCAGCGCGCCCAGGTCGGCGATCGAGCGAGCGAGCGTCCGGTCGAGGAACTCGTGATCCGAGCTGATCCCCGGAACGGCGATCGGCATCTCGGCCAGCCGGGCGGCCCGGGAGGTGGTCGGCGAGGCCGACGCTGTCGTTCCCTCGGGACCCTCCATCGTGTAGGCGACGGTCCAGCCGACCTTGAGCGTCCCGCCGGCCGGGAGCGTCGTCCGCCAGGTCGCGAGGACGCTGGCACCTGGCCACAGGTCGTGGTCGTCGACCGCCTCGAGCAGGGCGCCCTCGAGCACGATGGTCGTGGTTCGCCGCGTCTTGTCGAGGCCGTCGTAGCGGAACACGACCCGCTGGCCGTCCACCTCGATGGGGCAGAGCGTGCCGCGAGCGGTCCGCGGGTAGCCACGGATCTCGAAGATGTCGGCCATGTCGACGCCGAATCCGAGTGCGATCTCGAGGCTCTCGCTCGTCGCCGAGTAGCTCTCGATCGTGACGTGCTCCGTCAGGACCCCCTCGATCCGCCGCGTCCGGGTCAGGCTCAGCTCGCGGCGCGCAAGGCTCGGTGTGGAAACCTGCTTGTCGGCCGGGTTGCGCCGGAGCTCGGGGTTGGTGAGCTGGATCGTGTCGTTGCCGCCATCGCGATCCGGCCCGCGCAGCAATGTCGGCTGGGCCCCGTTGAGCCGGAGCATCGAGGTGGACAGGATCCGCGTGTCGAGCTCGTAGAGCCCGAGACCGCGTCCATCGAGACGGATGTCACCGCGTGGATCGGTAAGCAGGTAGAGGTTGCCTTCCTTGGCGACGTCGACGCTGCCGAGGTCGGTGGCAGGAATGATCGTCGGCGTCGGGGCGGGAATCGTGTGCGACGGCGGACGGCCGGTCATGCACGGTCCTCTCTGCGGTGTGGGGCGGACATCATCCAACGGATTCGGCTGCGGCGCATGTCACGACACTGCAACACGGCCGTCGCGTCAACCATACGGCGCTTGATGGCACGTCACCCACCATCGCCCGGATGGCAGTGGAAGCCGGCGGCAGGCCTCGCCCCGCGAACCCAGGAGCGCGCCGCGGGGCCACCCGCGTCGTGCTCCTTCGGCACGCCAGCCGAGCGGCCGCGCGCGAGGCGGCCCGGCCCACGCGGCGCTGGCCACGCATCCTGGGCGCCATGGTCGTGGGTGCCACGCTCATCTCGATCCTCACCGTTGGCCTGTTGGTGATCATGCTCACGACGGCAGTCGGCGTCCTGTCGGTCGGCCTCCCCGACCCGGCCGGCCTCAAGGCATTGACGTTCGCCCAGCCGACGGTCATCTACGACCGCTCTGGAACGGTCGAGCTCGGGCGCTTTTCTCGCGAGGACCGGCGCGTCGTTGCCTTTGCCGACGTCCCGCCCCTCGTCCTCGATGCGACGACGACCGCCGAGGACCGGACGTTCTGGTCGAACGGCGGGTTCGACGTCCCCGCCATCCTGTCGGCCGCGGCCCAGGGCGCGAGCGGTGCCCGCGAACGCGGCGCGTCGACGATCACGCAGCAGCTGGTCCGGGCGCGTCTGCTGCCCCCCGATGTCACCGAAGCGGGCGCCGACCGGTACCTGCGCAAGGCCAAGGAGCTGATCCAGTCGATGCGCCTGTCCGACACCTTCCCCGGTGAGAAGGGCAAGGAGCAGGTCGTCACCGCCTATCTCAACGAGATCTTCTACGGGCACGGCGCGTACGGCATCGCCGCCGCCGCGTCGATCTATTTCGGGGTGACCGATCTCGCGAAGCTGACGCCCGCAGAGGCGGGCCTCCTCGCGGGTCTCCCGAAGTCGCCTTCGACGCTCGACCCCTATCGGTACGCGGTCGCGGACAAGACCGGACGGCTGGTCGTTCCGCCCGACGCCCCGCCGGTTGTCCGTCGCGACTGGATCCTCCAGGGTCTTGCCGAGGGCGCCCGCTGGACGACCCTCACGAAGTCCCAGCTCCAGGCCGCACTCGCCGAACCGGTCGTCCTGTCAGGTCCGCAGACCCGCACCTTCAAGGCCGCCCATTTCACCTGGCAGGTGCGCCGCCAGCTCGACGCCATCCTGGGCGGGACGGACAAGGTCGAGACCGGCGGCTACACGGTCGTCACGACGCTCGACTGGAAGGCGCAGCAGCTCGCCGAGAAGTGGCTGACCGTCGCCGCGATCGTCCCGAACGTGTCGAGAACGGCCGGCGAGACCATGCTCAAGCAGCTCAAGATCCCCGCCCGGGAGCTGCCCTGGGTCCGCGCGCTGCGCGGGAAGGACCTGCACGACGGCGCGCTCGTCGCGCTCGACTACCGGACCGGAGACGTCCTTGCCTATGCGGGCAGCGCGGGCTACGGGCGCGACAGCCTCGCCAGCGCGCAGTTCTCGCCCAAATTCGACGCCGCCGGCGACGGCGCACGGCAGCCCGGGTCGGCGTTCAAGCCAATCGTCTACGCGAGCGCCTTCGACAACAAGAAGCTGACACCCGCGAGCCTCCTCCTCGACGTCTCCACGCAGTTCAACGCCCGGGAGAATTGGGCGCCGCACGACGCCGACCAGCTCGAGCGCGGGCCCGTCCTCGTCCGCAAGGCGCTCCAGTACTCGCTCAACATCCCCGCCATCCGCGCGCTCCAGCGGGTCGGCAACGACGCGGTCGACAAGACCGCCGAGGCGCTCGGAATCCGGTTCACCGGCGGCAAGACCGCGTTCATGCAGGCGGGGCTGGCCGGCGCGATCGGCACGGTCGAGGTCAGGCCGCTCGACCTGACCTCCGCGTACGGCGGGATCGCCAATGGGGGCGTCCACGTACCGCCCCGGATGATCCTCGAGGTCCTCGGGCCCGACGGCGCGGTCGTCTGGCACGCACCCGATGTCCAGGGCACGCAGGCGGTCTCGCCGCAAGCTGCCTTCCTCGTCACGGACATCCTCGCGGGCAACACGGACAAGACGCAGAACCCGATCTGGTCCGCGAAGCTCGCGCTCTACAACGGCAAGGGCGGCGCGCGGCGACCCGCGGCGGTCAAGACCGGGACATCGAACGAGGCCGCCGACCTCGCGACCTACGGCTTCCTGCCGCCGCCGAAGGGCAATCAGCCCGCGCTGGCCGTCGGGATCTGGATGGGCAACAGCGACCACTCGAACCCGCGGTCGAAGGAGCCGGCGACCTCGCTGACGGGCGCGGCGCCGCTGTGGCACGCGTTCGTCGCCGACTACACGAGCGCCTGGCCGGTGACGGACTTCACGCCACCCAAGGGCGTCGTCAAGGCGACTGTCGACGCCTGGTCTGGTGGGCGACCCGGGCCGTGGACGAAGGACACGACGACCGCCTGGTTCATCGACGGGACCCAGCCCGGTGCGAGCGGGACGATCGACCAGGACGGGCTGCTCTACAACAACGCGTGCGGCGGCTGGCGGGTCGATCTCGTCAAGGCCGAGCTCGGGCCGCTCAGCTGGGACCCCGATGTCGCGAACTGGATGGCGCGTGCGCGTCGCGGGACGGGCCAGGTCAGCCCGTACGACACCAGGACGGCGTACTTCTGGAACCAGAACTCGTGGGGCGGCCCCCTCGCCGGTACGTCGTGCTCGGGATCGAAGGCCAGCAACCAGGGGGCGGGCCCCGGCGCCGGGTTCCATCGCAAGCACAAGCCCAAGCACTGAGGTTCAACCATGCGCGCCGACCTGACCCCCTGGACGATCCGCGGCATGGGCTTCGCGCTCGGGGCGGCGATCGTCATTGGGCTGATCCAGTTCGGGATCGCGGCCGGCAGCGTCCTCCTGCTTCTCTTCGTCTCGATCCTGCTCGCATCCGCCCTCGAGCCGATCATCGGCCTCATCCGCGATCGCCTGCCGATCGGCCGCGGGGCGGCGATCCTCGCGGTCTACATCACGTTCTTCATCGGCGTCCTCGGGCTCGCGTTCATCATCGTGCCAGCCGCAATCGGACAGGGCCAGCACATCGTGGCCGGGCTCCCGGCCTTTTTCGACTCGATTCGATCCTGGGCGGCGACACTCCAACCGGCCACCCTCGGTCAGTCAATCAGCGCCCTCGTCAACTCGGTCGAGGGTGCGGTCGTGGTGCGCTCCCCGACCCCGCCGGACCCCAATCAGGTCGTCAAGGTCGGGGCGGCGGCCGCGGAGGCGGCTGTCTCGCTGGCGACGATCCTGACGATCGTCTTCTTCTGGTTGATGGAGCACGCCCGGATCCAGCGCTACGTCCTCGCCTATCTGCCGGCCGACCGAAGGGCCGGCACGCGCAACGCGTGGAACGAGGTGGAGACGCGGCTCGGCCTGTGGGTCCGCGGCCAGCTCACGCTGATGGGAGTGATGGGGGTCGCGACCGGAGTCGCCTACACGGTGCTCGGCCTCCCCGGTGCGCTCCTGCTCGGGCTCATCGCGGCGCTGACCGAGGCGATCCCGATCGTCGGACCCCTGCTCGGAGCCGTCCCCGCGATCCTCGTGGCCGCGACCGTCTCGCCGCAGCTTGCCCTCACGGTCGCCGGCGTCTACGTCGTCATCCAGCTCGTCGAGGGCAGCGTTCTCGTGCCGCTCATCATGCGCAACACGATCGGCATTTCGCCGCTACTCGTGCTCCTCAGCCTGTTGGTGGGGAGTGCAGCAGGCGGTCTCGTCGGCGCTTTTCTCGCTGTCCCGGTCGCCGCCTCGGCGGAGATCATCCTGACCCGGATGCAGGCGCGCGAGACGCCGGTCGCGCAGGATTCGGGTGCGATCGGGACGCCCGACGACGACACGCGGGAGCAGTACGAGGGCACGCTTCCCGACGCCGGCGACGCCCTCCACGCCGCCGAGCCGCCAAGACCTGTCTGACCGCGCTGACGCCCGGCGGCCAACCTCAGCCGAGGGCGGCGACCGCGATCCCGCGGGATGTTGGGTGGTTGGAGTGTTCCAGGTTGCGTCGCCATTCGGCCAGCCGGCCGTCGCCCTGCGTGACTGAAATCGGGGTCAGATCGACGAATGTCGTCGGGTCAGCCGCCTCGAGCCGGTGGCCGGGCGGGCCGCCCGGGCAGTGGAAGACCTCGCCGGTCGACACGATTTCGACGTCGTTCTCCCATTCGATGGTGAAGCGACCGTCGGAGACGATGCCCCAGTGCGGGGCGTCGCACCAGCCCGAGGAGTAGCCACTCCGCTGGCCCATCCTGACCCGAGTCATGACGAACCCGGACATCGGCCATGACTCGGTCAGGATCTGGCCGGCCGCGACCTTCCGCTTCGGGATGGGCGGGACGATCGTGGGGGCAACGCGCGTCTCGAGGATCTCGAAGCCCTGCGCGGCGAGGCTGTCGTCGCCGACATCGGCATCGCGCTCGACCGGCTGGAAGCCCGCGATCAGCGCACGAGTTGACGCTTCGAACCGGTGCTCGGGGGCCCCGGCGGGGACGTGGAACGCCCGGCCTGCCGGGATCCTCTCGCGTTTCCCGTCCGACAGGCAGGACAACTCGCCTTCGATGACGAAGCCCCAATGCGCCTGGCGGCAGGGCTGCTCGAGGGAGGTTCCTGACGAGCCGGATTTCGGGACCTCGGCCAGGACGTAGGCCATGGAGCCGAGCATGGCGAAGCGGATGACCATCCCGTTTTGTCGGATCGCTCGGAGATCGACGGGTGCGACATGCATGCGACGGGGTCCCTCGGCGTTGCTGTCGGTCGACCTGGGCGGGCAGTATACCAATGGACGCCGGAGGACCCCGCGCGCTTGTCACGAGGATGCAAGGCAGCACCGGCACGACACGTCATCGCTCGTAAGGGCACTCCTGTTGGAGTTGGCTGAGCCGGCAATCGACCGTCACGACCAGCCGCCGGAGCGCAGCGCATCGAGGTGCCGTGGCGGATTCGACAATTGCAGGTGGCACGCTCGATGCGACGGCGGGCCTGAAGGACGAGGCAGCCCGCGCGGGCGACCACCTGCGCCAGCCGGCGCCCGAGCGCGCTGCCTTGCCGCTCCCCCTCGAGGCCGCGCGCTACCGGTCCATCTTCGATTCGATCGTTGAGGCGATCCTCGTCTTCGAGCCGTTGACGTATGTCATCGATGAGGTGAACCAAGGGGCGTGCGACCTGTTCGGACGATCGCGCGACCAGCTGATCGGTCTGCGGATCGATGCCCTCCTCAAGCCCCAGGAAGTCGCCCGCTTCGCCCCGCTAGTGGGACCGCTCGTGTCCGGCGAGCGCGAGGTCGCGACGGTGATGATCGATCTGCAGGTGGCCGATGGCCGGCGGATGACCGGTGAGGTCGTCCTGCGGCCGGTCGACCTGCCTGATGGTCGGCGCGCGATCGTCGCGATCGCCCGCGACGTCCGCGACCGGATCGAGGTCCAGGTCCGCCTCCAGCGGCTGGCCCAGGCCGAGCATTCGCGCGCGGCGGAGCTCAACGCCGTGATCCGGGCGATGGGCGAAGGCGTCGTAGTGTGCGCCGCCGACGGCACGATCACCTTGACGAACCCCGCCGGCGAGCGCCTCTTCCCAGGGGTCGACGAGCAGACGTACGACGACTTCCTCACGCAGCTCGACGACCCCGACGGCATCGCACCGCACCTCGGGGAGCGAGGGGGACCGGTCGAGCTGCCGACCCGGGCGGATCCCGATCGATGGGTCGAGCTCAGTACCTACCCCGTCAACGTCGGCGTCGGCCAGGCGATGCTCGGCCAGGAGACGATCGTCGTGCTGCGCGACGTCACGGAGGCGCGCCGCCGGGAAGCCGTGCGCGAGACGTTCATCGGCGTGCTGTCGCACGAGCTCCGCACGCCGGTCACCACGATCTTCGGCGGCGCCAAGCTCCTCGCCCGCGAAGCCTCGACGCTCGACGAGCCGACCAAACGCGGGATCTTCCGTGACATCCACGACGAGGCCGAACGGTTGCAGCGGCTCGTCGAGGACGTCGTCGCGCTCAACCGCTTCGCCGAGGGGGCCGGCGAGATCGGCTGGGAGCCCGTCCTCGTTCAGCGGCTCCTCCCCCGCGTCGTGATGTCCGAGGAGGGCCGTTGGCCGGGCGTCATGTTCACGCTCGAGATCGCGCCGAACCTCCCGACCGTCACCGCAGACCCGACCTACGTCGAGCAGGTGATCCGGAACCTTCTGGCCAACGCCGCCAAGTACGGCGGCGCCGGCTCGACCGTGGCAGTCATCGCCGAAGCCGGGAAGGGCGAGGTCGTCGTCCGCGTCCTCGACGACGGGCCCGGGTTCCCGGCCGACGAGACGCGACAGCTCTTCGAGCTCTTCTACCGATCGCCCGGGACGGCGGGAACCGCGACTGGCGCGGGAATCGGCCTGTTCGTGTGCGCTCGACTCATCGCCGCGATGAAGGGCCGGATCTGGGCCGCTCCCCGCGAAGGCGGCGGCGCCGAATTCGGGATCGCCCTGACCGTCCTGGCGGACTAGCACCAGCCGGTCGGGGGTCAGGGCAGCCGGAACCTAGAGCCAGTGACGCCACCGGGCGAAACCGAGCATCAGGACGCCGAACGCGACCATCGCCGCGATCACCCACCAGAAGTTGTTCGGGTCGTCGAAGAACGACAGCTGGAAGTTCATTCCCATCACGCCGGCCAGGACGACCGACGGCAGCAGGATCGCCGACAGCAGCGTCAGGACTTTCATCACCTCGTTCGCGTCCTGGGCGGCCCGACCCATGTGGATGTCGAACGTGCCGAGCAGCAGGTCGCGCAGGTTCTCGACCGAGTCGAGCGAGCGCTCCAGCCGTTCGGTCAGACCGGGCCAGGGACGGCCGAGCTCCTTGTGCAGCTCCATCTCGGGGCGCGCGAACGCGGCGAATGCCGCCCGGTGCGGGGCGAGCGTGCGCCGGATGAGGCTGATCCGGCGGCGGACTGCGACGATCCTCGTCAGGAAGTGGTTATCGGGTCGATGTCGGAGTGCCAGCTCGTCGAGCGCGTCGATCTCTTGCTCGACCCGTTCGATGAGCGCGAAGTAGCCGACCAGGACCTCGTCGGCTACGCCCGCCACGAAGTCGCCGGCATCAAGCGCGCCGAGTCGTGTCTCTCCCTCGTTCGCGGTGTCGACCCGGCGCATCGCCTCAAGTGGTTCGTCGTGGACGGTCAGGACCCAGTTGCGGCCGGCAACGATGTCCAGCGGCCGGCTGACCGGCACGACCGAGAATGGGACGAGCTCCGGCTTCTTGGCGGCGGACGCCGGGGCTTCTTCCGGTGGGATCTCCATCGCGTCGAGGACGAGGTGGATATGGTCGGCGTACTGGGTCAGGTCGACCGCCGCCGGGACATGCGTCAGACGTTCTGCCTGCGAAGCGTCGAGACCGACGGCGGCGGTTACGGCCATCAGGATCGCCGGCTCGCGCCCGGTGAGGTCGATCCACAGGAGCTGGTGGCTCCGGAGGCCCTTGGCCATCCCCGGACGGAGCTCGGCTTCGCGGTCGTGGCCGCTCGCGTCGTAGAGGCGGACGCTCAGCCCGCTCCCCAAACGAGTGCTCGACGGGATCAGCGCAACACCGCGAGCAGGGCCGCCACCGCGATCGCGAAGCACGCCGTCGCGTATTGCAGCACGTCCATGGACCGATCGGCGCCCGACGCGTCGGTGTGGTCGCTGATCGGCTCGATCCGTCCGGTGTGGGATATCCGGGAAAACGGCTGGCGCAGCATCGATGGTGTCTCCTGAAACCCCCGAAATCTGTCCGTAAGTCCCTTGCGATCTGTCATTCGGAGCATCGAGTGCCGCCCATCCCGCGCGCAAGCGCGTGGCCGACCGGCGTATCGCAGATGGATTGCAGGTCCGGAGGGCCATCGACGCGCCGGCGCTCGCGCTGACATTCGCTTGTTATGTCGCACGCCGGGAACGTTGTCCTCCCAGCCGGTTCGCTGCACCACATTGGAGACCGGTCCCGGCTACGGGACACAAGAAACCCCAGCAGGCGGGTGTGAGGCCCGCGTGGGGATGGAGGAATCGCATGAGCATCATTGCGTGGATCATTCTCGGCGCGATCGCCGGCTATCTCGCGGGCTTCCTTGTCAAGGGTGATGAGGGCCTGGGAGTCATCGGGCACATCGTCCTGGGCATCGTCGGAGCGCTTGTCGGCGGCTTCCTCGCCAGCGTGCTGTTCAACACCAAGCCGATCGACGGCGCATTCGATATCAGCTCGATCGTCGCAGCGGTCATCGGGGCGATCATCGTGGTGGTCGTCGTGAACATGGTCACCGGCCGCACCCGAACCGGTCGCGGGGCGATCTAGCGCCCACATTCACGGCCGGGCGAACCGGCCGATCCGCCGCCCAATCGAACGCCCACCGCCCAAGGTGGGCGTTCGGCATTCCAGGCACAGAGGAGACAGCCAATGTCGCAGATCGTCGAAACCATCGATGTCGACGTCCCGGTCCGGACCGCATACGACCAGTGGACGCAGTTCGAGGAGTTCCCACTGTTCATGGACGCGGTGGAGCAGGTCGAACAGATCGACGACACCCACCTCGCCTGGGCCGCCAACCTCAATGGCGTCAAGAAGCAATGGACCGCCGAGATCACGGAACAGACTCCCGACGAGCGGGTCGCCTGGCACGCGACCGAAGGCGCGCAGAACGCCGGCGTCGTCACCTTCCACCGGCTTGCCGACGCGGAAACGCGCGTCACGCTCCAGCTCGACGTTGAGCCCGAGGGTCCGCTCGAGAAGGCCGGCGATGCCCTCGGGTTCGTCGCTCGCCAGGCCAAGGGCGACATGGAGCGATTCAAGCGGTTCATCGAGAGCCGCGGAACCGAGACCGGTGGCTGGCGCGGAACCGTAGCGCAGGGGTAGGAGCGCTAAGGGACGGCCGCCACCGCGGGCCGCCACGCACCTGCAACGCCGCCCCGATGGCCAACGGTGCACCCGCGACGTGGCGAGGGTCAGTCTCGGTGCAGTCGGTCCCCGTGCCACTGGGGGTCCGGGGGCCGACGACCTTTCACCGCCCGGCGGGATGGTCTCGAAACGGTTCCCGCAGACCGTTATGTGAATGCAATACGGAACCTGAACCGGAACGTGAGGTTGAACTGGCGGGGCCTGTAGACTTGAATCACAACAAGCACTTGACCTCCCTGGACCGCCAGTGACGGGGCGTTTTCAGGACTAGCGCACGGACGACCCGGGCCCCCTCCCTGGGTCGTCCGTTGCCGTTTCCGGGCCGGAACATCAATCAGCGGAACCGCACATCGAAGGAGATCGAGATGGCCAGCCGAACATCTGATGGACCCGCCGGCGCCACGACGGAGAGCCTTGACGCCACCCGCAATCGCGGCACTGCCAGCACAACGGCTGGCGACGGCATCGGCGGAACGGTCGCCGAGGCGGCCGGCACTGTCCGCGACGTCGCCGGCGACGCCGTGTCGCGGCTACCCGAAGTCGCCGCCACGACCCGCTCGGCGATCGAGGACGCGAACCGGCAAATGCGCGCGGGCAGCGACGAGATGCTCACCGTCGGAAGCGTTCTGTCGTTCGGGTTCGCGATGGGCCTCCTGATCGGCGGCGCCAACCGGCTGCTGATCGCAGGCGCCCTTGTTCCCGCCGCGATGATGTGGCTCACCCTGCTCGACCGCTCGAGCAACAAGCGCTCGGTCGGCCGGGGCCTCTAGGACCCGCAGCCTGCAAGACCGCTGATAGCGTCGAGGCGGTTGTCGCGCGACTGGGTGCGACGCCTTCGTCAGTACGGTGTCGGTACCGTCGCTCATCGAGAGCGACTCGATTAGCGGAGGCCTCGAACCATGGACGACGTGAAGCGTACCTATCGTGAAGGCGAGCAGAACGCCAAGGAAGCCATGCGCGATGCCGACGGCAACGAGAGCCTGACCGACAAGCTCGGCAACGCGGGCGACGAGGTCCGCAAGGATCTCGGCAACGCCGGTGACGACGTCAACAAGCCGCACGGTACGACCAACGAGAAGGCCGATTGGCGCAAGAGCGACGGCGACGAGAGCCTTGCCGACAAGATCGGAAACGCCGGCGACAACATCCGCCGCGAGGTCGACGGGCGACCCTAGTCGGTTTCTCGCCAATCGGCGCGAAGCCCCCGGGCCATTGGCTCGGGGGCTTCGTCATGCCCGGCTGGCGTCATCGGCCGCGGCGCGGCGAGCCCAAGTGGCAGATGTCGCCGGCTCATGCACGGGCCATCGCCGACCGACGTCCACGTGGAGGCGGACCGCCTCTGCCGCCTGGTCGAGGATCTTGTCGTTCTGGCACGATCCGAGCGGGACGGGATCCGGCCGGCAGGTGAGCCGGTCGCGATCGGCCGGCTGGTCCGGGCCGGCGTCGAGCGCGAGCTCGAGCGCCACCGCGATGTCGCGATCGAGTTTCATGGTGCGAGCGACGCCGTGGCCGACGGAGCGGACGAGATCATGGTCGCGCACGTCGTTCGCAACCTCCTCGACAACGCCCTGCGCTACGGCGGCGACGCCCGGCCGATCGTGGTCGAGGTTGACGTCGACCTTGATGAGGTCGCCGTTCGCGTCATCGACCACGGCGAGCCACCCGATCCCGATCGCGAGCCGTTCGGCCTCTCGATCCACCCGACCGCTACAGCGGCGGGCCGCGCCGGCGCGGGGATCGGCCTTTATGTCGCCGACCGCCTCGTGCGCGCCATGGGCGGCCGGATGTGGGCCACGCCGTTGGAGCCCGACGGCGCCGAATTCGGCTTCGCGCTTGCCAGGTTCAACGGGTTGCGCCAGAGCGAGGCGTAACCACGGCTGCGGTCGGCCCGCGGCTACCGTCGGCCGCCCCGTGGCGCAACGAACCCCCACGGAACGTTGTGTCGCCTCGTGCCGGTCGTGAAGCAGGTCGGACCGAATATCCAGGCTTGGCGCCGGCCCCAGGTAGCCCGAATTCGGTCGAAATCGGCGTTTTGAGGTCGCGATCGGCCGTTATGTTCCCTGGCTGTGCGTTCGGCCATGAGGGGCCGTTTGGCGGGTGGCGGCGCCCGCCGGTCTCTTACTCGTCCGCGACTTGCCCGCCGTCCCCCGCCGGCGGTCGGCAGCGAGGCGCTTGCGGAGGAGCGCGACGACTTCGGCCTCTTCGTGGGGATCGGCCGAGGTCGGCGGATCGGTCTGCTCCTCGGCGGCCTCCAGGAGAGCCGTCCCGAGCGAGCCCTCGAGGTAGGCCTCGAGAACGGCCGGGTGGACATAGCTCCGCCGCGCGACCGCCGGCGTGTTCCCGAGCCGGTCGGAGGTGAACCGGACGGCCTCGACAACGTTGTGGCGGGCGGTCTGCTCGTCCTCGCCCGGATCCAGCGCACGCAGCGCCCGGTACGCGAGGACGGTCCCCGCCCAGGTGCGGAAGTCCTTGGCGGTCACGTCGGCGCCGGAGATCTCGCGGAGGTAGGCGTTGATGTCGTCGGAGGCGACGTTGTGCGGCTCGCCGTCCTCGCCGACGTACTGGAAGAGCTCTTGGCCGGGCAGCTCCTGGCAACGCCGGACGATCGTCGCCAATCGCCGGTCACGCAGCCCGACCTCGTGGCGACGGCCGGACTTGCCGCTGAACTGGAAGCGGATCTGCGTGCCGGTCACCTGCGCGTGCCGCGTCCGGAGCGTCGTCAACCCGAACGAGCGATTGAGCCGGGCATATTCGTCGTTGCCGACCCGGATCAGCGTCATCTCGAGGAGCGCAACGATTGCGGCGAGGACCTTCTCGCGCGGCAGGCCCGGCCTCGCGAGGTCCTTGTCGCGGCGTTCTCGGATGCGCGGCAGGATCCCCGCAAACTGGATCAGTCCTTCGAACTTCGCCTCGTCGCGGCCGCTCCGCCAGCGATCGTGATAGCGATACTGCTTGCGCCCACGCGCGTCCCGCCCCGTCGCCTGCACGTGCCCGACCGGATTGAGACAGATCCAGACGTCCGTCCATGCCGGCGGGACGACGAGCGAACGAATTCGCCCGAGAGTTCTCGCGTCACGGACGAGCTCGCCATCGGGGCGGCGATAACTGAAGCCACGACCAGCGCACTGCCGGGCGATGCCGGGATAGGCATCGCTCGAGTACCGGAGACCGGCGTCCGACGCCGCCTCTCGCCCGTCTATTTCCATGACGGCATGCTAGATGGCGCCCGCTCGACCGGCGAGGCCATCGACCCAGATCGGCGTGGCACCCGCATCGCAGACTGCGATACCCCTGCGATAGCGCCGTCTCGGCCGCGCGGCAGCGTGTAAGTGCCCGTGCTGCACGCTCCACATCGATGCCGCCGCCGGCGGCCGCCGCGGGAGTCCCAGTGCTTGCCACGACATCCTCCGACGGGCCTTCGGGGCCGGAGCCGAGCGCCACGCCCAGGCCCGCGGCTACGCGTGCGCCCATGGCCGAGGGCGCCGTCGTCATGGACGACGTCACCATGCGCTTTGCCGACCAGCTCGCGGTCGATGGCATCTCGCTCGTCGTTCCTCCCGGCACGATCCTCGGGGTGATCGGGCCATCTGGCGCCGGCAAGACCACGACGATCCGCCTGCTGACCGGCGCGCTCACTCCGACCGAGGGCCGCGTCGCGGTCCTCGGCGAAGAACCCCGCAAGTTCCGCCGCCAGACCCGCGAGCGGATCGGCTACATGCCTCAGTCCTTCACGCTTTATCCGGACCTGACCGTCCGGGAGAACGTCGATTTCGTCGGCTCACTGTTCGGGATGCTGTTCATGTCGCGGCGGCGCCGGACCGGTCAGGTCCTGCGCCTCGTCGACCTGTGGGACGTGCGTGGCCGGCGCGCGGGACGGCTGTCGGGCGGGATGCAGCGGCGGCTCGAGCTCGCCTGCGCCCTCGTGCACGACCCCGCCCTGCTCTTCCTCGACGAGCCCACGGCCGGCGTCGACCCGATCCTGCGCGGCCGAATCTGGGAAGAGATTCACCGTCTCCGCGATGCCGGGCGGACCGCGTTGGTGACGACCCAATACGTCAACGAGGCCGAGCAGTGCGATCGTGTCGCCCTCATCTCCGAGGGCCGGCTGCTGGCCCTGTTGACGCCCGACGAACTGCGGCGCGAGGCTGCCGGCGGCGACGTCATCGTCATCGAGACCGCCGGTCTATTCGACGGCGAGCTGCTGAAGTCGCGCCCCTTCGTCCGCGATGTGCGTCAGGAGGGACCGCATCGCCTCGTCGTCATCGTCGACGACGCGGCGACCGCACTCCCCGACGTGGTCGAGGCAGTTGGATCGCACGGCGGTGAGGTCGTCAGCGCACTCGAGGAACGGCCGTCGTTCGACGAAGTCTTCGCGACGCTCGTCAAGCGGGGCGCCCGGGAACGCACGACCGATGCGCCGCATGCGGCGCGAGCGATGGAAGCCGCGTCGCCGGCGGACGAGCCGGAGCAACCGGCATGAGAGCCATCGCCACGATGATCCTGCGGCTCCTCGCCCTCGTCGGCAAGGAGCTCGTCGAGGTCGTGCGCCGGCCCGGGGCGCTCGTCAGCCTCGTGCTCGGGCCGTTTCTGATCATGGCCATCTTCGGTCTCGGCTACAACGGCGAACGGCGGCCCCTCGAGACCGTCGTCGTCATCCCGTCCACCTCGGGCCTCCCAAACGACGTGGCGACCTACCAGAATCTCGCTGGTGGCGGTCTCCACATCGCAGCCGTCACGCAGGACCTCCCGAGCGCGGAGGGCGGGCTCGCGGACGGCCGCAGCGATGTCGTCATCGTCGCCCCCAGCGACGCCGAGGCACAATTCAAGGCCGGCAAGCAATCGGTCATCCAGGTCGTCGTCAACACGGTCGACCCGATCCGCGCAAACTACGCCGGGTTCCTGGCCTCGAACCTGGCCAATGCCGTCAACCAGACGATCATCAGCCGCGCGGTCGCAGAATCCGAGGGCTACGCGGTCGGCGCCCAGCCGAGTACGCCCGTGATCCCGCCGGCGGTCGTTGCCGCCCCGACGCGGGCGGAGCTGCGAAACATCGCCCAATCGCAGCCGCAGGTCCTCGCCTTCTTCGGGCCGGCGGTCCTCGCGCTCATCCTCCAGCACCTCGCCGTGACGCTCGTCGCGCTCTCTCTGGTCCGGGAGCGGACGAGCGGTGTCCTCGAGCTCTTCCGGATCGCCCCGGTCAACGCCTGGGAGGTCATCGCTGGCAAGGTCATCGCCTACATGTTCATCGGGGCGTTCATCGGCCTGGTCACCGTGGCGCTCCTGGTGGCCGGGTTCAAGGTCCCGATGCTGGGCGACGCTCGACTGCTGGCGGCCGCGATCGGGCTGGTCCTCCTCGCCTCACTCGGGATCGGGCTCGCGGTCGCGGTCGTCTCCGATTCGGAGCGTCAGGCCGTCCAGCTCTCGCTGCTGCTCCTGCTCGCGTCGGTCTTCTTCAGCGGGTTCGTGCTCGCTGTCTCCGAGTTCACCGAACCGGTGCGCATCGCCGCCTACGCGCTGCCCGCCACGAACGGGATCAGCCTCCTGCAGGACATCATGCTGCGCGGCGGGACGACCGAGAACTGGCAATTCGGGGTCCTCGCGCTGATCGCGGTCGTGACGCTGGTCTTCGCCTGGCGAGGGCTGCGACGCGGGATGACCCGAGGCTGAGCGACCGGGTCAGGACGGCCGGCCGGACGGGTCAGGAGGCTCGGCCGGCCGAGCTGAGGTCCCCCATCACCGGCGTGAGCGGGCGCGGCGCGGGGTTTTCGGCCGACGCGTCCGTCTCGACGATCCCGGTCCCGCCGCCGTCGGCGGCGATGACCTCGCGGTAGATCGCCTCGTACCCGTCGGTCATCCGTCCGGCCGAGAAACGCTCGATCACCGATTCGCGGATCGCCGCGCGATCGAGACCATCGACACGATCGATGAGAAACGCCATCTGGCTCGCGTCATCCCCGAAAAAGCCGTCGACACCATCGCGGATGATCTCCGGCAGGGCGCCGACGCGCCGCGCGATGATCGGCGTGCCGCACGCGAGCGCCTCGATTGCGACGAGCCCGAACGGCTCGGGCCAGGTGCCGGGCATGAGCGAGGCGTACGACTCCGCGAAGAGAACATCGCGCTCGGCCTGCTCGAGCTCACCGAGATACTCGACCGCAGACCCCGCGGCCTTGAGCGCAGGAGCGAAAACGTTCTCGTGGTACTCGCGTTCGGAGGCCATCGGGCCGGACTTGGCGGCGATCTTCAGCGGCCGGCCACTCAGCTGCGCGATCTCGATCGCCTCGACGATCCCCTTCTCCGGCGCGACGCGGCCGACGAAGCAAAGGCCGTCACCGCGACGCCGGTCGAACGGTGCATCGTTGAGCGTCAGGCCGTTGTGGACGACGCCGGCCCACGTCGCGTCCGGGTGGGTCGAGGCCTGGTTCTCGCTGATCGCGACCAGGCCGGGCGTCGGCCGCGCGAAGAAGGCGTCCGCCCACGGCAGGTCGAGCCGACCGTGGAAGGTCGAGACGACCGGCACCGGCGAGACCCGCGCGAGCAGGAAGCTCGCCCACTCGAGATGGCTGTGGATGACATCGAACCGGTCGGCCTGGTCGAGGATGGCCTGTATCGTGAGGTAGAACCACGGTGCGTTGTCACCGCCGAAGCCGGCCGGCCGAAGCGCCTCGGGGACGGTCGGGATGAGATGCCCGGACACCTCCGAATCGCCGCTGGCGAACGTGGTCACCTCGTGGCCACGCCGATCGAGCTCCTTGATCAGCTCGAAGACGACGCGTTCGGTTCCGCCGTACGCACGCGGCGGCACCCGTTCGAGCGGCGGGGCAACCTGGGCGATGCGCAAGGGTCGGCTCATGGGACCCTCCTTGGGGCGCCGAAACCGCGGGTCCGCCGAAGCAGGCCCGCGGTTCGGACGCGATCCGCCGGCCCCGGGCCGGCGTGGATATCAGCGGCGGTCGTCGGGGGTCGAGTCGACCCCGGGAGTCGGGTCCTCGCCCTTGGCCGCCTCTTCGGCCTTGTCTCCGGCACCGGCACCCGCGCCGGCTCCGACGGCAGCTCCGACCACGGCGCCCGGAGGCCCGGCAATGGCGCCACCGAGGAGGGCCCCGGCAGCTCCGCCACCGAGCGCGCCGCCACCGGCACCGCCCTCATCACGGCCTTCAGTCGCTTCCCCGGCAACCGCACCGGCGACGCCACCGATCGCGCCGCCAACCACGGCGCCCGGAGGACCGGCGACGGCCATGCCGATCGCCGCGCCGCCAAGCACGCCGGCACCGGCGCCGAGCGCCTCCTTGCCATGCTCGTTGTCAGGGGTCTTGGCGTCTTCGACGGCGCGCTCGTCGGGCGGGAGTGTCGGATCATTGGCGTATCGAGGATCGTTGCGGTCCACTGGGGCCTCCTGATCGCTGGGACGCCGGGGATTCCGGCGGGCCGTGGACGTCGGGTGACGTCCCTGCACCAAACGTAGGAGGCGCGAGCCCACATTGACACCACAGCGCCCCCGGCGCGACATGTCAGTTCCGTGACGAGCTCCGATCCACCGCGCCCCTCAGAGGGCGAGCGGATCCGCCTTGTCAGGATCGATCCTGAGCTCGCGGATCGCCTTGGCGGCGCGGCCGGCCGGCATCGCGCCGCACCGGACGAGCCCGACGAGCGTCGCCGCCGCGATATGCGGCGGATCGATCTCGAACAGCGCCCTGAGGTCTTCGCGCGTGTCGCTCCGACCGAAGCCGTCCGTCCCGAGCGCGACGTAGTGCGGCGGGAGCCAGCGCGAAACCATGTCGGGGAGCGCCTTCATCCAGTCGGTGGCGGCCACGATCGGGCCGCCCTCATGCGGGAGGACCGTGCTCACATACGGGACGTGCGGCTGCTTGGCGTCGGGGTGGAGGCGGTTCCAGCGTTCGGTGCCGAGCGCGTCCCTGCGGAGGAGCGGGAACGACGGGGCGCTGTAGACCTCTGCCGAAACACCGAACTTCTCGGCCAGGAGGTCGCGCGCCGCGAGCACCTGCTTGAGGATCGAGCCTGACCCGACGAGGCGTGCCGCGTGTGAATCGCGCCCGATCTCGGGTGCCGCGGCGAAGCGGTAGATCCCGCGCAGAATCTCCTCGGCGGTGACCCCCTCCGGCTTCGGCGGTTGGGCATAGTTCTCATTGTAGATCGTGACGTAGTAGTAGACGTCCTCGGGCTTGGGGCCGTACATCCGCTCGATCCCGTCGCGGACGACCGCGGCGAGCTCATAGGCGAAGGCCGGGTCGTAGGCCCGGACGTTCGGCACGGTCGAGGCGAGGATCTGGCTGTGGCCGTCGTCGTGCTGGAGCCCCTCGCCGGTCAGCGTCGTGCGGCCGGCCGTGGCGCCCATCAGGAAGCCGCGACCGCGCGCGTCGCCGAGTGCCCACATCTGGTCGCCGGTGCGCTGGAACCCGAACATCGAGTAGAAGATG
>JBDTNS010000001.1:0-27718 GCA_039933675.1 Chloroflexota bacterium | reverse complement strand
GCGCTCACCGGCTACGGGATGGACACGCTCCGGGCGGAGATCGCGGCGCTCCTGGCCACGCTCTGGATCGATGTCGACGTCGCACTGCCATACGCGGCGGGCGAGCTGCTCGCCCGGGTGCGCGAGCGCGGCACGATCGAGCTCGAATACCGTGATCGCGACGTCCACATCACGGGGCGCGTGGCGCCGGCCCTGGCGGGCGAGCTGGTGGCCGCCGCGGAGCGCTGGGCCGCCGCCGGAGTCGACGAACCCGCATCGGTCGGCGCCGAGGGATGAGCGACCCGGTTCGCACCGGCGGGCGAGCCGTGCGCCCGGACGGGGCCTTCATCGTCTGGTCGGTCGCCGAGGGCTTGCGCGGGCGGCGCTGGCGCGAGTCGATCACGCGGAGTGGGGGACTGGGCCGATCGCTCCTCCTCGAGGCCTCGCCCGGGGGTGGGCCACGGCGGCTCGAGCTGACCACCGCGAGCGGTTTGCTGACGCTCCACCCCGATGAGGACGGTCGGCTGCTCCACGGCAACGTCGTGACGCCGGAGGGCGTCCGGCACCTGCGCTTCGATTGGAGCTTCGAGCACGAGCTGGTCGTGCTGGGGTCCCCGGCCGCGGCAGCCATCGCGCTCCGCCGCTTCGCCGAGATCCTCGCGGTTGGGGAGACCCGCCCGGTCCCGGTCGTCGCGATCGACGACGCGCTCGAGCCGCGCGCTGGGACCTGGGAGGTGACGCGGACCGGAACCGGCAGCTGGACGCTTGGCGAGAACGGGGCGGGGGAGGCCGAGGCGATCGAGATCGACGCTGCCGGTCTGCCGCTCCTGCCGGGCGCCGAAACGTGGCCGCTGGCGCTCGACTGAGAGCGGTTGGGGATGGGCTGTGGACAAACCCGCGAATCTCACCACGACTCACCGGAAACTCGTGGATAAGTCCGTAGCCAGGCCGGAGATCCGTCCACTATCGTAGGTCTTGCTCGAAGGGGCTCCAGACCGACAGTAGTGTCGCAGATGTCAAAGTCAGCGGCGCTAACTACGGACCGGCGGTTCCTTCGGGCGTTTCTGTGTCTCCGGCATGCAGGCGGCGGCAAGCTTACCTCGCGAAGACCAGATGGAAGCCGGCCTGATCCCGCCGGACATCCAGGGTCAGCCCGCGCCCTTCGGCGATGGCGCGAAAGACGAGCTCGTTAGTGCGGTCGATGTCCTCGCACGTGGTCCCGGCATCGTCGAGCCAGGCCTGTTCCGGGCCGTCGAGCAGGAGCTCGGCGCGATCGTCATCGCCGGTGATGTCGACCGGGCGCATGTCGGCGGTCGTGGCCATGTTCAGGGCCGACTGCAGCGCGACCCGGCGCGCCGATGGTCGGTCGCCCATCGGATCCCAGCTGGGCGCGAACTGGGCACCGACGAATGATGCCCAGGCGTCCACCGACCCATCGCGCTCCTTCGCAAAGCGGACGGCCGTGTGCCAGATCGCCGTCTGGTTGCCACGGCCCTGCTTCATGAGCTCGTCGCGGTCGAAATCGAGATCGCCCATCGTTGGCCCTCCTTCGAATGCTGGGCGGCTTGGGTACTGCCTGCCGCATGAGTTTGACAAGCGACGGTCGCGAAACGCAAGGTGGGCGTCGGCGAACGCGGCGGATGGCGGGAGGGTCCCACTGACCCGTCCGACCATGGGGAGTGAGGCAGCATGCGCAGGGTCCGACTCGTCCTTCGAGCCGCGGTCGGGGCGGCGATCCTCATCAGCTCGCTCGGTCCATCCGGCGCCGCCGGCTCGCCGCCGCCGACCGTTCATGGCGCCGTCGTCTCGGCGGCCGTGCACCACGACGAGTCGGGGCCGTTGCGCGAAGCTGGCCCGAGGTCGCCCTCGGCCGCGAACCTTCGTGAACGCCCGCTGAAGCTGGTTGGCCCGGGCAGTGGCCCGAATACGCCCGATGGCGCGACCCAGCTGACGAGCGGTGGGCCGCTGACCGCCGCAGGCGGACCTGGTTTTGCCGGTATCGGGAACGGCGATTACGGCTTCTCACCGGCATATGCGCCGCCGGACACCGTCGGTGCTGTAGGGGCGAGCCAATACGTCCAGTGGGTCAATGTCGACCTCGCCGTGTTCGACAAGTCCGGCACGATCGCGCCTGGCTTCCCGAAGTCCGGCAAGGCCCTATGGGCCGGGTTCGGCGGCGCGTGCGAGGCCAACAACGACGGTGATCCGATCGTGGAGTACGACAAGATCGCGAATCGCTGGATCCTCACCCAGTTCTCGGTCGCGACCACGCCGTACCTCCAGTGCGTCGCCGTCTCGACGACATCCGACGCGACCGGCTCGTACTACCGATATGCGTTCAGCTATGGCAGCACCCTCTTCAACGACTACCCGAAGCTGTCCGTCTGGCCGGACGCCTACTACATCACGTTCAACATGTTCACCAGCACGTTCCAGGGCGCCAATGTGTGCGCCTACGACCGCTCGAGCATGCTAACGGGAGCTCCGGCGACCCAACAGTGCTTCCAGCTGAGCAGTGCTTACGGCGGCCTCCTGCCGGCTGACCTCGACGGATCGACGTTGCCGCCTACCGGCGCGCCGAACCCGATCCTCAACTTCGGGGCGAACGCCCTGAACCTGTGGCGCTTCCATGTCGACTGGGCGGCGCCGTCTTCGACCTCGCTGCAAGGCCCGATCTCGATCCCCGTCGCGTCGTTCGCGCGGGCGTGCAACGGAAGCAACTGCATCCCGCAGCCGGGTACCAGGCAGAAGCTCGACTCGCTCGGCGATCGACTGATGTACCGCCTGGCCTACCGCCGCTTCGCCGCGGACGGGCATGAGTCGCTGGTCGTCAACCACTCGGTCGCGGTGGGTGGGGGCCTGTTCAACTCAGGCGTGAGCTCGGTTCGTTGGTACGAGCTGCGAAACGCGAGCGGTTCGACGATCGGCAGCGGCACGCCGGTGGTCTATCAGCAGGGCACGCTCGGTACGGCGGACGGCGTCCACCGCTGGATGGCGAGCGGGGCCATGGATCAGGCCGGCGATATCGCGCTCGGCTACAGCGCGGCGAACGCATCGGTCTATCCGTCGATCCGCTACACCGGACGGACGC
Organism: Chloroflexota bacterium; assembly: GCA_039933675.1. Classification (GTDB taxonomy): domain Bacteria; phylum Chloroflexota; class Limnocylindria; order Limnocylindrales; family CSP1-4; genus SPCO01. The sequence continues at coordinate 24,648 of JBDTNS010000001.1, read as the reverse complement.
CGAGCGATCCACTCAACACCATGGAAACCGAGACGGTGGCCAAGGCCGGATCCGGGTCGCAGCTCCAGAATCTGAGTCGCTGGGGCGACTACAGCGCGATGACGGTCGACCCCGTGGACGATTGCACGTTCTGGTACACGACCGAATATCTCAAGTCGAGCGGGACCTGGAACTGGAGCACCTGGATCACCTCGTTCCGGTTCCCGAATTGTGGCTCGACCGTGGCGCCCGACTTCACGATCAGCGCGTCACCAGCCGCGCAGACCGTGACGGCAGGCGCGAACGGCCAGTACACGGTCACCGTCGTACCGACCGGCGGGGCTGAGCCGGTCGCGCTGTCGGCGACTGGCGTGCCGGCCGGAGGGTTGGGCTCGTTCTCACAGAACCCGACATCATCGAGTTCGGTCCTGACGATCACGACATCAGGAAGCACCACGCCTGGGTCCTACCCGATCACCATCAGCGGGACGAGCTCAGGGGTGACCCACACGACATCGGTCGACCTTGTGGTCACGGCGCCCTCGACCGCGACGGCGCCCTCCGAGCCGCAGAGCGTCACCGCGAACCCGGCGAAAGGCAAGGGCGTCCAGGTCAGCTGGTCGGCACCGGCCAACGATGGGGGGAGCGCCGTCACCGGGTACCGGGTCTACCGCGGCACCACCGCGGCCTCGCTCACGTTCCTGGTAGCGACGGCCAACGTAACGGGCTACAAGGACGCGTCGACGATCCGGGGCACCTCGTACTACTACGCGGTGAGCGCGGTCAACACCGTCGGCGAGAGTCCGAGGTCGGCAGTTGCTGGGCCGGTCGTCGCCAGGTAGCAGGGACAGGGGGAGGGGAATGGCCGGGGGATTCGAGGCGCCCGGACAAAGGACGAATGTAAGGACGAATGAATGGCTGAGGTTCTGCTCTTCCACCACGCCCAGGGGCTGACGGACGGGGTCCGCGAGTTCGCCGACACGCTGACCGGGGCCGGTCACACCGTGCATCTGCCCGACCTGTACGAAGGCCGCGTCTTCGCCGATCTGGACGCGGGCCTTGCCTACGCCAAGGAGGTCGGCTTCGGCGCGATCAAGGAGCGTGGACTGCATGCCGCAGACGGGCTGGCCGACGGGCTCGTCTATGCCGGCTTCTCACTCGGCGTCATGCCGGCCCAGGAGCTGGCCCAGACCCGGTCCGGAACGAAGGGCGCCCTGCTATTCCACGCCTGTATCCCGACCGAGGAGTTCGGCGGCAAGTGGCCGACCGGCGTCCCGGTCCAGGTCCACGGGATGGATGCCGACCCGTTCTTCGTCGATGGCGGTGACCTCGAGGCCGCTCGCGCGCTCGTCGCATCGACAACGGACGCCGATCTGTTCCCGTACCCGGGCGAGGGCCACCTGTTCGCCGACGCCAGCCTGTCGGACTACGACGAACCGGCCGCGACGCTGCAGATGGACCGGGTGATCAGCTTCCTGGCCGGGATCGAAATAGGCGAGTCGGGTTCGGACGTAGTGCATTCCCGGCCTTGTGCCCGGAGCTCGGCGGCCGCTGACAAGGATTTCGCTTCATCCTTGGTCCGTGGCGATGCATGATCGTCGCGGACCAGCACGAAGAAGCGAATGACCGCGTTTCAGTGGTCGCGATCCTGGATTCGAGATCCGCTCGGTCGGCAACCGCGCATCGATAGCCCGTCAGCGTTACTCACCTACTTCCGATAAGGTGAGTTATGTCTGATTGATGCTCGTGAGCGACCTTGTGCGTCGCCAACATCAGGGTCAGCGAGTCATATGAAGCGTCCGGACTTACCACCCGCGCCAGCATGATCGACGGCTCACGGTCCGCTCGCCCGGCGTTTCGCCCAGGGGCGCGTAGGATGGCATCGGGCGCGCACTCTCCAGATCAGGTCGAAGTCCTCGCCCGCCTTCAGAGGCAGACGATGATGAACTACGGATGGGACATGGGCTCGAGTGGCGGCTTCTGGGTGATCGGCGGCGTGCTCCTGATGGTGGGTCTCGTGAGTCTCGTCGTCTGGGCGGTCAACCGGTCGTCGAGTCGCGGCCGATCGTCGGCGCCTGCAGCGGCTAGCTCGAGCGCGCTTGACATCCTGCGCGAACGGTTCGCGCGCGGCGAGATCACCGAGCAGGAGTTCGAGCAGGCCAAGAAGACCCTGGGGCACTGACGATGCGACGGTTGTCGCTCGGATGGGTCGGTCTTGGTTTCGTCATCGCCGGTGTCTCGTTCCTGGTCCTCGGCGCAGCGGTTGGGTCGAACACGCCTCGGAGCGGGCCGGTCGGCCCGGGAATGATGGGTGGCGGGGGCGGCGGGACGATCGACCCGGGACTCGGGGCGGCCAACGGCCCGCAGCCGGGCGAGACCGGGTTCGTCGCCGGGACCGTCGCCGCACCTCGCGTGATCCACGTCATCGCCGGACCCGGCTACTCGTTCAGCCCGTCCTCGATCAGCGTTGCTCGGGGCGAGAGCGTGACGTTCGAGGTCACGACGATGGGCCCGCTCGTCCACGAGTTCATGGTCGGTCCGGCGGGTGCGGTGGCAGCTGACCAGGAGGGGACGCCCGAGATCGCTGACCTCGGGATGATGCAGACGGAGTCGCTCACGTCCACCTTCGACGGCTCGGGACCATACGCCTATGCGTGCCATGTGACAGGCCACTACGAGGCCGGGATGCGAGGGACCATCAAGATCGTCGGGTGAGCCGGCCGGGTCCGTCGCGGTCCGAGACCCGACATGCCCAGCCCGGTCTTGCTGACTGAGAGACGCACCCCCGGCGCGATCTTGATGCTCCGGCGAAACCGGACCCCCATTTCGCCCTTCCACGTCATATCAATCCGCGTCGGCGGACTGCTCCCGATCCAGTTGGATCACAGGAGTACCACACGGTCGCCGTCGACAAGTTGAGCGACTAACCGGCCGTCACTCGTAGGTAGCCGGATGTTCGGCGGCCATGACCATCGCCTTTGGCCGCTCGATCCGGCTCAGGACGAAGTCCCGCGTAGGCGCGTCCATGAAGAAGACATAGCAGCCACGGAGGCCGCGGGTCAGGAGGACGCGGTAGGTGCTCTTCACGAAGTCGGTGAACTCCGCGTCGGTGACGCCGCTGCGGACGATCCGGTCGTGTGACTGGTCGCGCTGGCCGACCCATCCCCCATCGAGTGTCCGGTAGACGAGATCGGGGCCGACGATGACGCCGACGTAGTCGAATTCAAAGCCTTGCGCGGTGTAGACGCAGCCAACCTGCTCGATCCCGTTCGGGTCGCTCGCCCAGAAGTCCGATTTCGGGATCCCGGGCCCCAGCTTCCGGGCGTCGCCCCTGGCGTTCCAGGGCATCGACCAGTCCCCTACCCTCACGTCCGGCTCAAGTTGGCCTGCCGCGTCGGGCTCTGACCACGGCCAGCAGAAGCCGGCAACCAGCCGAGCCGTGGCCCCCTCCCCTGCCCTGCCGCGGATCAATCGATCGAGGTCGCGCACGGAGGCAACGACGCGGAAGTCGAACTCGTCGTCCGACGGCCACAGAATCTGCGGCGTCCGCGCCAGCTCGAGCGTGTTGTCGACCCACTGGATGAACGAATCGGAGCCGTTGGAGCGGAACTGGGCCTTCAATTCAAACTCGCGGACCTCGAGGCCGCGCTTGAACGCCGATTCGCGGATGAGGTCGGTACTGCCGACCTCGCCGGGTCGCACGACCTGGAGATCGTCGATGAAGAAGACGGTCACGCGACTGGCGTCGAGAATGTCGTCTATCTGGGCCTTGCCGGTTCGCGCTTTGGCCGGTGTGAAACGGTTGGTGCTGATGGTCCGGATGCGGTGGGCTTCGTCCAGGATCGCGACATCGAGCGGCTCAGTGACGGTCGCGGTATCGCGGAAGTACTTGAACATCGCGCCCGCCCGCGTTCCGACGATCTTGCGCAGGTTCTCCGTGAACGCCTTCGAGCCGGTCAGGTGAAGGGTCTTCAGGCCCAACGCCGAGAGTTCGGCAACAAGGTTGACAGCGATGACCGACTTCCCGGTGCCCGGTCCCCCGGCGACGATGAACGCGACCTTCTGCTGGTTCTGACCAGCCGATCGGACCGAATCCATGATCGCGTTGAACGCAACCTGCTGTTCGTCGAGCAACGTGAAGACGGGTTCGCCTTTGATGACGCCTGCCACGTGATCGAGCAGCCGCTTGCCGGGGCGGAAGGCGGCGTTTGCGACTCGATCGAGGATGACCGAGCCTTCGTCTGGTCCGGCGACTCGCGCGTCCAGGAATATCGCGAAGTCGTTCAGCTGGTCTCCGGCGAACGATGGGTTCGTGGCCAGGAGCGTCGCGAAGTCGGCCTGGTAGAGCGGTGATTTCGGATCGTATGTCGCGTAATGCAAATAGGCGCAGGCGTCGAGCGCCACCGCGGGGTCCTCCGCGAATGCCGGGTGCGTGTCGAGAAGGTAGCGCTGGTATTGCGCCACCTGGCGAGACGGATGCAGGTGGTCGATCTCGTGGCCACCGAAATTCACGACGACGCAGTCGGTGATGTTCGAGCGCCCGACCTCGGTCCATTGCTTGAGTTCGACGATTACGGCGCTGTCTCCGGTCGTCGGATTCGAGCCCGTAATCAGGACATCAAGGCGCTTTGACGACAGCGGCAGTTTCAGCTCGACGAGGATGCCCTGGTCTGTCAGATCCGCGTGTCGGAGGAGGTTCGCCATCGCGCCAAGCGAATTCCGCCAGGACGTGACCTCGGACGATGCCGGTCGATAGCGGAACTCGTCGAAGAAGCGGTCGGAGAGTTGATTGGCGAGGCGTGCTTGCACGGCGTCCGCGATGAACTGCTCGCTGGTGCCCTGGTAGAGGTGCATGATCGCTCCGAGAGCCTTGGCGACTGAACCGGAGTGTAGGCGCGTCGTGTTTGCCCTCGTACACCGGCGTTGTGCGGTACTGGGTCGCGAACACGGATCGCGAATGGTTCCAATTTCTGGCGGCACGAGCCCCGCTGGACGAAGTCAACTTCTGGGCGCCGAACAAGGTGCAGCCCATCAGGTTGTCGGAAGGCGCACCGTGGCTCTTCAAGTTCCACGTCCGCAACGGCGGGTGGATCATCGGCGGCGCCAGCGTCGCGCCGCCCCAGAGTAACGCGCCGGCCTGGCGGTTAGGCGATCACGCCGGGACGGCGCAGGGAACCCGGGTCGCAGCCGAGTGGAAACCAGGTGAACGTCAGGCGGGGTACAGTCCAGCCCATGATTCGACTGCGCGATACGTCGAACGAGGCGGCTCGTCGCCAGTTCGACGCCATCCGGGCGATGACATCCGGCGAGCGCCTCGAGATGGCGGTCGCCATGAGCGCCGAGGTCCGACAGATTACGACGGCCGGGATCCGGGATCGGCATCCATCTTTCACCGACGCAGAGGTTGCGGTGGCGCTTGCCCGCCTCGTGCTCGGAGCGGATCTTGCCGACAGGGTCGCTCGATCGCGGCGTGCCACAACGCAGTGACGCTCGCAGAGCTCCTTGCCGACGCGGCTCGTCGACTCGACCGAGCAGGGATCGCATACATGGTCACGGGCTCGTTCGCGAGCAGCTACTACGGCGAACCCAGAGCGACTCGCGACCTCGACATCGTGATCGAGCCCTCGAACGACGAGTTGGGCGTGCTGCTCGACGACGTCCTATCAGACGGCTACTACGTCGATCGCGACGCCGCCTTCGATGCGCTCCGTCAGCGGACGCAGTTCAACGTGGTCGCCGCCGATGCATTCAAGATCGATTTCATCATTCGCAAGGACCGGCCATTCTCGCGAGAGGAGTTCGCGCGACGCCGGTCCGCGGTCCTGCTCGGCATCCCGGGCTTCATCGCGAGCGTCGAGGACATGATCATCGCGAAGCTGGAATGGTCGGTCCCGTTCGACTCGGACCGACAGCTCCGCGACGTCGCCGCGATGGTCGATGTGGCTGGCGAGTCCCTCGATCGCGCATACATCGACCGCTGGACCGAAACGCTCGGCGTGGACGAGCTCTGGCGGCGCCTGATCGCCACCGCCGACTGAGCATTGGTCAGCCGCCGATGGGCGGGCCCCACCAGACCGAGGCCGCGATGATCGCGTAGAGCCCCATCAGGGCCAGGCCCTCGAGCCAGTTGCTCTCGCCGTCGAAGACGATGACCAGCGTGAGCAGGCCCGAGAAGGCCAGCGCGCCGGCCAGCAGCGGGGTCACGACCAGGGTCAGGGGCACCGGCGCGAAGATCATCGAGAGCAGCACCAGCACGGGCGTCAGGGCCAGGGCGACCTGCAGGCTCGAGTTGAGGATGAGGCTGATCGAGAGCTCGCTCTTGTTGCGCGCCGCGGCCGTGACCCCGACCACGTTCTCCACGGCGTTGCCGGCGATAGCCACCACCACCAGGCCGGCAAAGGCCTCGGACATGCCGAGCGTGGCCATGGCCGGTTGCAGGGCCTCGACGAACCAATCCGCCATGAAGGCCGACCCAAGTGCCGCGCCGATCAGGACGGCGAAGGCGAGGCGCAGCGACCAGCGCTGCTCGCCCATCTCGGTCTCGGCATCTTCCCGTGCGGAGGCCAAGCTGCTGCCTTGTCGCACGGCGTACGGGATCGAGGCCGCGAAGATGACCAGGAGCACGATCGAGACGACCACCGAGAGCTCCGCGGCGTGGCCGGCATCGGGCGCTCCGGGCTCAGTGGCCAGGGTTGGGATGACGATGGCCGCCACGGCCAGCAGCAGGAGCATGGCGATCGAGCGCACGTTGGCGCCCTCGAAGCGCTGTGTGCCGTGGCGCAGGCCGCCGACCACGAAGGCCAGACCGAGCACGAGCAGGCTGTTGGCGAGGATGGAGCCGATGAGTGCCGACTGGACCACGATCACGAGCCCGGCCTGGAGCGAGAAGAAGGCGATGAACAGCTCGGGCAGGTTGCCCAGGGCCGATTGCAGGATGCCCGTGACGGCCGGCGAGAAGCGGCTGCCCAGCTGATCGGTGCCCTCGCCCACCAGGGTGGCCAACAGGGCCAGGGACACGGCGGTCACGGCGAAGACCGCCACGCTCGGTGCCCCACCCATGACCAGTACGGCCGAGATGATGACGGCGATGAAAGCGGCGCCGATGAGGATCCTGGTGCGGCGCCCCAGGGCGGTGAGACCGAGCATGCTTTGGCTTCTCCTGCGAACGAGGTCGGCCGACAGCCTCGGACGGGGCAGACGATTCGTCAAGGAGCGGGCTGACACACTGACGCGGCCCAAGCGTCTTCAAGTCGGACATCGCCCGATAGCGATGCCGAACAGGCGGGAGCACGGACCATGTTCCTGGAAGCACCAATCCGGGCGCGAGGCGGCCACCGCAGTCAGGGCGTGCTTCTCGCCGTCCTCCTCGGCGGTTCGACAATCGGCTGCGGCGCGGTGCCATCGACTTCGGTGAAGCCGCTGTCGAGCGCGGCGACGCCTACGGCCACCGTCGGCCCTCAGGCCGGCACGACGTCAGTGCCATATGCGGCAAACGCGGGATCGCGGCTCACGATGAGTGCGCCCAGGCGCTGTCCCTGGGCGACGAGCATTCGATCAAACGGGTCGCGATGATGGGCCGGCAGTGTCCCGGCGAGTGCAGCATCGACGCCGTTGATCGGCAGGATCCCGAACCCAACCGCCTCGAGCGCGTCGATCAACCCGTCCGGGGCGTCCAGCTTGCCGAGTGCACGCTTGATGGCGATCTCCCACACGGTCGCAGCGGAGACGAGGACGTCATTGGCCGGGTCCGTGATCGCCGACCGTGCGCCGGTGGCCAGGGTGGGATCATCCGCCAGCCACCACAGCACGGTGTGGGCATCGAGCAGCAGGATCACGATTCGAACGCGCCGAGGATCTCCTCGTCCGTTCGATCGAAGTCGGATGCGAGGCGCACCCTCCCCCGCCAGAGACCCGGGATGCGTGGCTGCGTCCGCGCCGTGAACGGCACCAGACGGGCCACCGGTCGACCCGCGCGCGCGATCACGACCTCCTCACCAGCCTCGACGCGTTCGACCAGCCGGGACAGGTGGGTCTTTGCCTCATGGATGTTGACCATCGGCTCCGCCACGAGGCGTACGATACGAAGTTAGTCCAGGTTAGTCAACTCACGGCCCTCGATCGCAGCCTCGCGGTATTCATCGGCGCCGGCTCAACAGGAGCCCGATGCCGATGATGACGTTGATGAAATGCCGGTGGAATGGGTCACCGACCCAGGACGATGTCGATGCCGGTGAGGACGAGGCCGAGCTTCGCCTCGGAGATCTTGCCGACGCGCTCGGTCAATAGGTTTCGATCTACGGCCACGATCTGGGAGACGTTGGCGACAGAAGGTCGATCAAGCCGTGTCGAACGAGCTGTCAGGAGGACATTGCCGGGCGCATCGGCCCAATGGGTATTGCTGCTCAGTGGCACGACAACCGTGGTCGCAAGCGCGCTCCGATTGAACGCGTCTCCTTGAACGATGAGCACCGGCCTCCGATACCCTGGCCCCGAGCCTATCGGCGAGCCGAGATCCGCCCACCAGACCTCACCTTGTGAGATCACCACTCACTGGCGCTCAGGATCCGGTGAGCGACGGCTCCGACAAACGGATCATCGGTCCCTCCGACCTCGGCGATGACACGGTCGAGTTGGTCGGTCACGTCGTCGGGAGCGCGTCGTGCCACGTATTCGCGGAGTGCGGCGCTGTAGACATCGCTTCGTGATCGTCGTTCTCTGCGCGCCAGCGCCTCCGCCCGATCGAACACGTCATCCGGAACGGACACGGCAGTCTTCATACCCGAAGTATAACTCCGGCGATGCGTCGCGCAACCCCTGCCTGCTCTCGGTCGGACAACCACGGCGTTGGTATTGCAGGTGTTTGGTAGGTCGGCGATCCTCGACGCTGCTGATCTGTCGGGTTACGGGAACGAGAGGAAGAAGCCGTGGAATCGAGCGAAGGCGTGTTCGTGTCGACCGTCTCGCCGGATGACTGGAGCGACGATCCCGAGGTCCCTGGGTCCGAGATGCATGAGCTGGTCCACGCGGACGGCGTCTGGGCCGGGTTGACGCGGATCCTCGACGTGAGCGGTCCGATCCCATGGACACCGCAGCAGCGCGAAACGGTCCACGTGCTCGAGGGCTCGGTCAGGATCGAATTCGAAGGCCGTCCGCCCCTCGACATGGGGCCCGGCGACATCGCGTCGTTCCCGGCTGGCCTGTCGATGACTTGGCACGTGACAACGCCGTTCAAGGAGCTCTGGTTCTTCGGTTGATGGATGCCCGCCAGCGCGATCGCCTGCCCGTCAAGGCGCGATCAGCTCGCGCGTCGGCATCGCGGGTGACCCGCCACGCCGAGACGCTATCGCAGGTGCCGCAAGACGAACGTCGCCATCCGGCTATGCCCCGCATCCGTGGGATGGATCCCATCCGGGCCGATTTCGCGCTCTGCGCTGCCGGCAAACCAGCCCTCGGCAAGCGGATCGATGAACATCGCGCCAACGGCCACCGCTTTCTGGCGCAGGTGATCGCGGAGGGTCAGGCAGCGAGATGGCGGGCTCCCGGTCGGCCAGATCGGAGCCAGGATCACCAGCGTCGTGCCGGGCAGGGCGGCGTGGATTCGGTCGATGACCTTGTCTGCGGCGGCAGCCACCGACGATGCCGACCAGCGGGAGTCGTTGTGGCCGGCCGCGATGAAGACGATGGCCGGCTTGGCGCGGATTGCGGCCGACACTTGCGTCCCGACCGCCTGGCCGGTCCAGCCGGGATTGATGAAGCCCGTTCCGGCCACCGCGAGGTTGACCGTCTTCCAGCCGTGATTCGCAGAGACCAGTCGTGGCCAGCCGCGGGCCCCGAGACCTGCCCCGTTGTAGCCGGTCGTGTACGAATCGCCGAGGAAGACGGCCGTGCCAGTGGTCGGGACGGCCGTGCGGCTGGCGGCCCGCACCGCGACGCCTGCCGTCGGCTGCGGGAGGACGATGGCCGGTCGAGTCGGAACGAGAGCGGTTCCCGCCTCATAGATCGGGCCCAGGGTCGCCGAACCCCGCGCGGTCGCCGAACCTGGCGCGCTCGCCGCCGCCTCGGCCGGCCCCGGGTCGGAGACGAGGCCGAGGACCGCGCCGGTCGGCACCGGAGTCGCGAGCCCGAACGCGGAGACTCCAGCCAGAAGCGCGAGCCCGACCAAGGCAGAGAGCGACGCGAGGCCGAACAAGGCAAAGAGCTGCCCGCGCCAACGGTGTTGCCTGCGCCGTGACAAGCGGCGACCTCCAAAGCGATTCCATCACCAGCAGGCCGCCAGTGTACCCGCGCGTCCACGGAAGTCCTAGGTGAGCTCGCTCACAGACGCGCGTCCATGGCCCGGTCGAGGATGCCGCCGGGGCGACCGAGCATCGCCCGTGACCACGCCGCGTTGAAATGCTCGGTGTCTCGGAACTTCGTGATTCCGCCTGCGGACGACGGGCAGGGCCAGCGGGAGCAGGTGTCCGGTGTCAGGTTGATCACACTGTCGCCGCTGTAGACACCGGCGACTTTCTCGATCGCACCCATGGCGCCAACGCTCGACTGTCCCCGGCGGGGCGAGTCGACGATGAGGGCCACCTGGCCCGGGACCTTCTTCAGCAGCCGGCCCTCCGCCTGTCCCTTGGCGGTGTTCGAGGACTGCGACGACAGGACCTGGTGAATGGCGTAGCGGCTCTGTGCCACGAGGGTGAGGGTCGGCTTCAGGACGTTCAGGCGGGCGACGACGTTCCTGTTCCAGGTCGCACACTCGTAGTACTCGCGCCCGAGATGGAGGTTCCTGATGCGCATGTCGACGAAGCCGCATGAGACCTTGACCATGACCACCAGTTTCCAGTGTCGGGCGATGGCGATCCGTTCGATCGCCGGGAACAGGTGCGAGATGTGCGAATCGCCCACGACGGCCACGACGACCTTGCTCGTCCTGTCGCCATAGACGCACGTGGTTTTCGGGGTGAGGACGCGCTCCCAGGCCAGACAGTTGTCGCCCCAAAGCCGTTCGTAACTGCTCGGATAGCTCGCGGCAGTGGCGGTTTCGACCGGCGCGGCAAGGCCGCTCGAGAGGACGGTCATCGCCACGAACGAGGTCACGGCGAGCGACAGCAGACGGCGCGGAAGAGCCGTCATGGCGTCAGGAAGGCCCTGATCTGGAGACCGAGGGCCGGGGCCAGCGAACGCGCGAACGTCGCGGTCATGTGGCACTCGTCCCGGTAGACGATCATGCCGTTGATCACGACCGGGACCGCTCCATCACCGAGCACGAACTTCGAGGTCAGGTCGATGAACCCCGCGCCGCTGGTCCTGGCTGCGGCGGCCTCGACGTCGCCGAGATCCTGGGTAAAGGCAGTCTTGCGCGGGATGGCGCACGCCTCGACCGCGCCGGTGTTGGCCGATAGGCAGGCGGGGACATCGGTCTTGGCATATGGGGTATCGACGATGATCGCGACCTTGCCGGGGACCTTCGCGATCATCCTGGCCACTGCGGCGGCTTTGGCTGTGACGGTGTTGTCGGAGGAATGCATCGGATGCAGGGCAGTCCGGCTCATCGACACGAGGGTCAGGTCGGGCTTGAGCAGCCTGAGGCGCGCGAGCGTGTTCTGGTCGAACGCCTCGCACTCGCGGTACTCGCGCTTGAGGCTCAGGTTTGCGACTGGCATGTCGATGAAGGCGCACGAGACCTTGACGAAGGTGACGATCTCCCAGCCCTCGTGCTTGGCGAGCCGCTCGAGCGCGGGGAACCATTGGGCGGCGTGCGAGTCGCCGACAAGGGCGACGGTGAACTTCGAGGACTTGTCGCCGTAGACACAGTTGGCCGGGTCCGTGACGTCCTCGAAGGCGAGGCAGCCGTCGCCGCGCAGACGCTCTTCGTCGGCACGAGCCTTGGCCAGGGATGGCTTAACGCCGGCCGGGAGGGCGCCGCTGTTGGCAATGTCCCGGATCGGGGCCGCGGTCGGCGCCACCGTCTGGTCGGCGGTCGGCGTCGGCATTACGTCGATCGTCACGCTGGGCTTTTGGTGCGGGGTGGCTGCGACGCCGGCGTCGGCCCAGGTGTCGGCGGCATCGGTCGCCTCGGCAGTCGCCAACGCGTCGGCGGCAGAGGCGATGCTGGCGTTCGAGCCAGTGCTGATCGACGGACCGGCCGCCAGGAGCATGACCGCGATCATCGAGGCAAGGCCGATCGAGACCGTCCGCCCGGGCATCAGATTGAGGCGCGGCAGACGGGTCCGGAACGGGGTCTCGATGGCAGCCCAGCAGACGTAGGCGAAGGCGACGGAGAGGCCGACTAGACCGGCCACGGTGATCGGGTCCGGGGCCCGCCCGAGGACGAACGGCGCGAGTACCAGGATGGGCCAATGGACCAGGTAGAGCGAGTAGGAGATCTTGCCCAGGAAGCGCAGTGGCGCGATCGAGAGTAAGCGACCCGGTCCGCGGCGGGCGGTGCCACTGGCGAGCAGCGCCAATGCGCCGAGAGATGGCAGGACCGCCGCCATGCCGGGATAGGCGACCGTGGAGTCAAACGTCAGGGCGGAGACCGCCACGGCGCCGAGGCCGAGCCAGCCGAGGCCGGAGATGAAGAGCGAGGGCGCCCTGGCGACCTGCAACGCACCGACGGCGAGCAGGGCCCCGAGGCCCAGCTGCCATGCACGGGTCGGCAGGGAGTAAAAGGCCCAGCTGGCGGCGGCATCAGTGATGAACAGGTTCGCGGCGAATGAGATCGCGACGATCGCGACGAGGGCGATCATGACCTTGCGGCGGGCGTGGAGGCCGCGGGCGACGAGCAGGATCAGGGCCGGCCAGACGAGGTAGAACTGCTCTTCGACCGCCAGGCTCCAGAAGTGCAGGAAGGGCGATGGGGCGGACAGCGTCGAGAAGTAGTCGCCCGCGGCCATCGCGAACCGGACGTTTCCGATCGAGAGCGCGGCGGCCGCACCGTCGAGGCCAACGTTCGGACGGTCCAGCGGAGCCACGAGGTTCATCGCAGCGAAGAACGTGACCAGGAGAACGATCAGTGCCGCCGGCAGCAGCCGGCGTCCGCGGCGAGCGTAGAACTTGAGCAGCGTGATTGTTCCGGTCCGTTCCTTCTCGCGAAGCAGCAGGCCCGTGATCAGGAAGCCGGAGATGACGAAGAACACGTCGACGCCAACGAAGCCCCCGGGAACGGCGGCCGTCAGCAGGCCGTAGAGGCCGGCGTGGTAGAGGACGACGACGACGACGGCCAGGCCGCGCATGCCTTCGATGTCGGCGCGGAAGCCATCTGTTTTCCCGGTTCGCGGGGTCACGAGTGATTCCTCGGTAGCAGTCGCGCCGACCAGGATCATCGTCGCGACAAAGACGATTACAGCGGCAAGTCGTCACGGCGCGGCTGGCTCGCCAGTCGCCTGGCGCCGTCCATTTGCGCCTGTACCCGACTTCGGTTCGTTCGCCCATCGTGGGCTCGGGGTCTGTGGGAAACCATGGACACATCGTCTCGGGAGCCGGTCCGGAGGTCAGGCGTCAACCGCACCGGACCGACCTGGACTCCCTCGGACCGAACGTTCTCCGGTGCGGATCGGCACCACGCCGACCGCCGTGCGATACGATTCGCGGACAGTGGACAAGACCGAGCTGATTCGCACGATCCGGGATGCGCACCACCGGATGGCCGGTGCGATCGATCAGATCCCTGACGGACGGCTGCTCGAGCCCGTCGTGGATGACTGGACCGGCAAGGACCTGCTCGCCCATATGGCTTGGTGGCACGACCACTCCGTGCGCGTGATCGAGGGCCTCCGAGCAGGCCGCCAGCCGTACGACCAGGCGGATCCCGCGAACGGCACCGACGCGTTCAACGAACGGACGCATCGCGAGCACCTGGACGATCCACCGGAGCTCACGCGGCAGGCATTCGGTGAGTCATTGGCCCGGCTGCTGACTGCGCTCGAGCCTGTCACGGACGACGAGCTATTCGTCGACGATCGCTGGCCCTGGCTGGACGGGGAGGCGCTTGCCGAGACGATCCTGTGGGACTCCTCGCGTCACTACGACGCGCATCGCGAAGACCTCGAGCCGATTTCGCGCTAACGAGCGTCAGACGGAGGCGCCGCTCAGGACGCCGACGGGGGCCATGACCCGGGCCACGTTGGCGACCGCACGGGCCTTGCGCTCCATCGGCCCGGGGAGGCAATGGAGCACGAGGCTAAGCGCGGCCGAGTCGAACGGCCCGAGTATTGGGAGCGGCTTCAAGACGTCAGCCTCAATCGACGTCACGTCCAAGGGCCGCAGCCGGCCGGCGGCATGGCGGAGCACGTTTGGGTTCGCGTCGAGGATGGTCACCAGGCTGCCGTCTGGCAGGCCGGCATGCTCCAGGAAGTACCCGGTTCCCGGGCCGACGTCGAGTTGATTCGGTCGGATGTGCTCCTGGTACAGCCGGACGTGCTTGGCGGTCGGAAGGCGCCACACGAACCGAGCGATCGGTCCCAGGACGAGCGGATCGCATAGCCGCAACAGTGCCCGGCGGTAAGTCGCTCTGTCCCCGATATGCAGGGTCGTCCCGATCCATCGCAGCCCTCCACGAGTCAGATTGGCAGTAGGCCTTGACACTCGCGCCATACAACCATATGGTTGTACCGATGCAGCCAGCCTTCGAGCCCGACCACATCTTCGCCGCGCTGGCGGATGCCACCCGACGTGACATCGTCCTGCGCGCGCTGACGGGTCAGGAGGGCGTCGCCGAACTGGCTGGGCACTATCCGATGAGTTTCGCCGCGGTGCAGAAGCACGTCGCAGTGCTCGAACGGGCCGGCCTGATTACCAAGCAGCGCAACGGTCGCCGCAAGGTCGTGCGCACCAACATCGAAGGTCTGCGTCTGGCGCGCGGCCTGCTCGATCAGTACGAGGCGCTGTGGCGCGGTCGGATCGATCGCATGACGGACCTCATCGCCAACAGCAGGGAGATTCGCGCATGACCGTGACAGCCGTCAACAAGGACTCCGAGGCCCTGACCATGACCCTCATCGCCGAGTTCGACGCCTCGCCGGAGCGCGTCTGGGACCTGTGGGCCGATCCGCGCCAGCTCGAGCGCTGGTGGGGTCCGCCCACCTACCCGGCCACCTTCACGACCCACAACCTGGTTCCGGGCGGCCACGTCGACTACCACATGACCGGGCCGGAGGGCGACCAGCCGCACGGCTACTGGGATGTCGTCGAGGCGGAGCCACCGCGCCGCCTCGTCTTCATCGATGGGTTCGCCCACGAAGACGGTACGCCGGACGACGCCTTCCCACGCAACGAAGGGCGCGTGACTATTCAGCCGATCGCCGCCGGCCGGACGCGGATGTCCATTGAAAGCCACTTCCCGAGCACGGCCGCCATGGAGCTGTTCCTTGGGATGGGTATGGAAGACGGCCTCACCGCGGCGGTCGGCCAGATCGACGCCATCCTCATTGAAGGAGCCGCCGCATGACCACGATGACCGAGCCGACGACCCACACACTGGCCGTCCCCGGCGCCACGTTGACCTACGACGTCCGGGCGGTGGACTCTCCTGCCCCGGTCCTGGTCATCGTTGGATCGCCGATGGGCGCGGGCGGGTTTGGCACCCTTGCCGGCCATTTCGCGGACCGGACAGTCGTGACCTACGACCCGCGCGGCGTCGAGCGCAGCGTCAAGGACGATCCGTCCACCGAGTCGACGCCGCAGCAGCATGCCGACGACATTCATCGGATCATTGCCGAGCTCGGCGCGGGACCCGTCGACCTGTTTGCCAGCAGCGGCGGTGCCGTCAACGCGCTCGCACTCGTTGCGGCGCACCCCGGAGACGTCCTCTCCTTGGTCGCGCACGAGCCGCCCATCGCTACGATCCTGCCCGATCGTGAGGGCGCGCTTGCCGCGGTTCGTGGCATTCATGACGCTTACCAGCAGCGCGGTTTCGGCGCCGGCATGGCGGCCTTCATCGCGGCCGTGAGCCACCAGGGCGCATTCGGCCCTGACGATGCCAGCCAGACGGCACCCGATCCCGCGATATTCGGGATACCGGCCGAGGACGACGGCAACCGTAACGATGCGCTGCTCGGCCAGAACCTCATCTCGTCCACCCATTACGAGCCCGATTTCGACGCGCTCCGGGCGGCCTCGACGCGCATCGTGGTGGGTGCCGGCGTCCAGTCCGAGGGTCAGATGGCGAACCGGGGCGCGCACGCCGTTGCCGCACGGCTGGGCACGGACGCCGTCCCCTTCCCGAGCGACCACGGCGGCTTCCTCGGTGGCGAGTACGGCCAGGCGGGCGACCCCGATGCGTTCGCCGCGAAGCTCCGCGAGGTCCTCACCGAGGCCTGATAGTTCCGGTGCAGCGCGGCCGTGTTGCTGGAGGCGCTGGAACTGGCTTGGCGGGAAGGGCATGATGTCGTCGCAGGGGAACACCGCTAGTCAGGGAGATGGCCGTGGCGCAGGTCTTTGAATCGAGCGTGACCGCCGTGTCCTGGATCCCGTCGGAGGCGATCGCGGGACTGTCGAAGATCCCGTTCGAGATGGGCGTGACCCACTACGACCAGCCGCCGCCCGATCGGCTGGTCAACCTCGAGGAGCTCCGCAAGTCGGACCGTTTCCGCGAGGCGAACGAGTTGCGC
This sequence comes from Chloroflexota bacterium, assembly GCA_039933675.1. Classification (GTDB taxonomy): domain Bacteria; phylum Chloroflexota; class Limnocylindria; order Limnocylindrales; family CSP1-4; genus SPCO01. Next base: position 8,071 of record JBDTNS010000001.1, on the reverse strand, counting down.
GCGTTCATCGATGTCAAGGACGGCCAGATCATCGGCCACGGCTATCTCGGTGGCGGCCATATTGGCGCCACGACCGTCCGCGTTGGGCCGGCGGCCATCCGCTTCCCGGCGTTGCGCATGCCCGACATCCAGAAGGCGCCCGAGGTTGGATCGACATCGGTCCGGTTCGTCCAGACTGTCGGCGGCCGGATGGGCATCCCGACGCCGCGGCCGGTTAGCCGCAAACCGTTCGTCCAGTTCTGGCCGTCCCTGGCGTGGACAACGCTCGAGCTCACGATCCATGCGGACGGCTCCTCGGAGCACCGATTGATCGGCGCCAGCCCGTTCCCGCGCCACTGGATCTACGACAATGACGGGGTCCTGGTCGAGAAGTCGGGCGTGGTCGATTTCAGCAAATGGGCCGGCGCGGCCTTTGGCGACCACACGCCGTGGGGCGACGTGGACTCGCCGGCGGTCGTCGCCGCGGTCGAGTCCGAGCTCGAGCGGGCGATGTCGTCGCAGATCATGCGCCACGGTGCCAAGCCTGCCATCCGCGAGCTCGCCCCCGGCGGGACGCTGACGACCCAGGGCGAGGCGGCGACCCAGGTCTACCTGATCCTCGACGGGATCTTCGTAGTCGATGTGGATGGCGAGCTCATCGCCGAGATCGGCCCGGGCGCGGTGGTTGGCGAGCGAGCTGCACTCGAGGGCGGGGTCCGCACCGCGACGCTTCGCGCAGTGACGAAGGCGCGGGTCGCGGAGGCCGCACCCGGTCAGCTCGGACCATTCGAGATCGACGCCCTCGCCGAGACGCACCGCCGCGAGAACGCCTGAGACTCCCCATAGAAGCGGGCGGCGGCGGTAATGTCTCCCTTCCCCCAGACTTCATCGAACAGATCCCTGATAACTGACTTGTTGGTTTCGATACTCATCAGGGAGCTCCTTCGGCATGTCGTGCGGACCACAACGGTGTCGTCGCGGGCCCGGGCTTGACACGCACCACGAAACCTCGGGTCGTGCATGCCGACGCCGTTCCGAACCCGGGGGTGCATCCCTCCGACCTGTCATCCTGTGGCACCACGAAGGAGACGATGTCGTGTCCGAGACGATGTTCACACTCAAGGGCCGTCGATGATCGTCCGCGTGCTGACCGCGCGCGTCGAGCAGCAGAACACGGGCAAGTTCAACGATCTCCTCCGCGCCCAGCTCGCGGAGCTCCGAACACAGCCCGGGCTCGTGTACGCGAAGCTCGCCCGGCGCCTCGACGAGCAGTTCGGCGAGGAGGTCGTCCTGTTCGAGGAATGGGAGACGCCGGGCGACGTCTGGGCCTGGACCGGTGGCCGCCTGAGCGAGCCGCGGCTGTTGCCCGGCACCGATGAGCTCGTTGCAGACCTGATCATCACCCACTACGAGGCGCTCGACCGGTTTCCGTTTGACGACGTCCAGGTCCTTGATCCGCACACCGGCCTTCCTGTTCCCCAGGCGGACAACGACCCTTCGTGAGTGGCCGGTAGTTCCGCATGACGCTCACCGCCCGACAACTCAATCGAGCGACGCTCGGGCGGCAGATGCTCCTCCGTCGCGAACGGCTCGACGTCGTCGATGCGGTTCATCGGGTCGTGGCGCTGCAGGCACAGGAGCCCGCGTCGCCCTACATCGCCCTCTGGAACCGGCTGGCCGGCTTCGCCCCGGCTGAGCTCGACCAGGCCTTCGCGGACGGTTCGGTCGTCAAGACGACGCTGATGCGGATCACGCTCCATGCCGTGGACGCCGTCGATTACCCGGCTTTCCACGAGGCCATGCAGCAGTCGCTGCGCGCGTCGTGCCTGGGTGACCCGCGGTTCACTCGCGCCGGACTCTCCATGGCCGAAGCCGAGGCCCTGATCCCTGGCCTCCTGGAATTTGGCGCGACGCCGCGCAACAACGCCACGATCGAGGCGTGGCTCGCCGATCGGCTCGGCGAGCTGCCGAGGGCAAGTGTCTGGTGGGCGCTGCGCCGGTTCGCGCCGTTCGTCCACGCGACGACACAAGGGCCCTGGTCGTTCGGGCCTCGGCCATCGTACGTGGCGGCCCCTGACCACGCCCGCCCGGGCGACCCGGACGCATCAGTGCAACGGCTGACCGAGCGCTATCTCGAGGGGTTCGGGCCGGCCTCAGTCCAGGACATCGCCCAGTTCTCGACGAAATATGTCGGGCCGATCCGCAGTGCGCTGGACGACCTCCTCGGGACCGGCCGGGTCGTGCCACTTGATGGCCCGGACGGCGCGCGCCTGTTTGACGTCCCCGGTGGCCTCCTCCCACCGGGCGACTCTCCTGCCCCACCACGGCTGATGGGCATGTGGGACAGTACGCTCCTCGCCTATGCCGACCGCAGCCGGATCATCCCGCCGGACAATCGAACCCACGTCACCCGCAACAACGGCGACGTACTGCCGACCTTGCTCGTCGACGGGTACGTGGCCGGCGTCTGGCGTCCGCTCGAGGCCGGCATCGAGGCGACATCCTTCCAGCCCTTCTCGGACGAGGTGTGGGACGGCCTCGAGAACGAGGCTCGCGCCCTGACGGCATTCCTGGCCGACCGCGAACCCGCGATCTATCGTCGGTATGCCCACTGGTGGGCGAAGCTCCCCGCCGCAGAGGTCCGGCTGCTGGGACGGTGAATGGCAACAGACAGCCCGAACCGCAGGCTATGGGGCCGCGCCACAGGAGGACCAATGCCGGCCATCAGCCTCGTTCCGTCGACCGTTGTTGAGGTCTGGAACGACCCGGAGATCCGCGTCCGGCTCGCCGAATTCGCCGGCTGCGCCTATTGCGCCACGAGCCGCCTCGAGTTGCCCGCGCTTCCGCTCGCGACCTCGAACGAGCTTGGGCTGGCCGTCGCGGTCCAGATCGGGGCCATCCTTGTCGACCGGTTACGCTCGATGCCGATCCAGCTGCCAACCGCGATTCTGGCGGCCGGTGACCAGGTCACAGGCGGATGAGCGACGTCAGGCGCCAAACGGACTCGCCCTCCCAATCGACCCTAGTCGCGCATCGCGGCAATCCGCTCGGCCAGAATCAGGGTCACGATCTGCGGGAATCCCGATGGGGCGTTCGGGATGATCGAAGCATCCACGACGCGCAGCCCGGTCACCCCGTGGACGCGACCGGCCGCATCGTAGGCCGTCGTGCCACTCCGGCGGGGTTAGGCGGCGGAGGTCCGGTCCAGCCTCGAGCAGGAGGACTGACGCACCCAGCGTGTCAGCCAGCCGTCGCGCCAGTACGCAACCGGCGGTGCCGGCCGCGACGACCACGATGTCGTACGTATCCACCCCCGCCGGCGGACCACGCCTCAAATACGACTCCCCGGGTTCGGTGGCAGGAAGTATGAACCCCACCGGAAGGGGCCAAACGGCCCGCGATAGTGCCCTGTGTGGCTCATTCCCGTGGGGCGGTCACGAGGCGACTATGCCTACAGGTTCTCTGAATGGCCGCAATTGTTGGCCCAGGGCCTCATGTGCGAACTGGCATCTCCCGGCGAACGCGCCTGAGGCTGGTCGACGTAAGAGAAGGGATATTCTCAAATGACTGCACGGTTCAAGAAGCTCGGACTAGCCCTCATGGTTGCCGGCCTGGCATTCGTCCTGGTGGGCGGCTACACCTTCGTCAAGACGCAGGAGGGCGCCAAGTCTCTCCAGGCGTTCAGCACCGTCGAGAACGTCACCCTCAAGTACAACGACCAGGGCCAGCTCACCGATGGCGGCAAGGTCGAAGGCGCAGTCGCGATCATGAGCCTGCTCCAGAACGACTGGGGCTACCCCGTCGTCGCCGCAGACCTCAACCCCAATGACCCGGTCGTCAACACTGCGACCGAGTACATGTACCAGATGGCCACGGTCACGGAGCACACCCTGAACGCCAAGGTGACCGTCACGCTTCCCGCGGACGTCACGGCAGCCAACGGCCAGGTCTTCAAGGCCGGGGACTACGAGTTCCAGAACACCGGCAAGTACTGGACCGGTTTCGATCGCACCAACCCGATCGAGGCGCTTGCCCGTGAGAAGGTCTGGACAGGCACCGCGCTCGCCCTCGTCGGTCAGCTTGGTGTCGGCACCGTCACTGCTTCGGCCCTCCAGATGGGTCTCGGCATCGCCGGGATCGCCGGCGCCATGGGCGGCCTGCTCCTCCTCTTCGGCCTCGGCCTGATCTGGGCCGCTCGGCCCGAGACCGAGAAGGTCCACGAGACGGAGAAGCGGCCGCAGACCGGCAAGGTCCTCGAGCCGGCCAAGCTTTCAGTCTGACCTCCGCCCCACCTCGCCTCACGGCGACAGACATCCGGCTCCCGAGCGATCGGGGCCGGATGTTTTGCGTGCCTGGTGCTCGGGACTCCGAACACGGAGCACCGACAGGATCGGGAAGATGAGGAAGATCACGAGCGCGATCGACGGGTCCACGAACCAGCCGACGAGCGCCCCGAGCCGTACCCGATGACGGTCACAAGCGGTTCGGTCAGCCGGAAGGACGAGCAGCGTGATCGCGATCGAGAAGACGCCGTCGCTGAAGGCTTCGACGCGGCTCGTCTCGAGCGCCACCAGCAGTAGTCGCCGACAGCAGGGCGCCCGGAGGGCATCTCTGGGCGAGACCATCCGGGCGCGAGGTTGGTTCGCTGCTGGGGGGCGGCGAACCGGACGCGGAATGTACTCGCAGACGGGCACCACACGCAGTAGGTGCCCTTACCTACTTGGTGAGGGCCAGCTTTGTCGTCACGGTGTGGCTGAGATTGCCACTTGTCCCGGTGATCGTCATCGTGAACGTCCCCCGTCCACCTGACGGAGCCGTCCTGACTGACATCGTCGCACTCGACGTCGCTGGGTTCGGCGTGAAGGTCACGATCGAATTCGAAGGCTGTCCGCTGAGACTCAGCGCGACCGGGCCGCCAAATCCGTTGATCGGCGAGAGGGTCACGGCAAAGGTCGCGGTTCCGCCACGTCTGATCGACTGCGATGGCGGGCTCACCGTGAGCGAGAAGTCGGCCACGGCGGGCGCGCTGCAGGAGATGTCCCGGTCGAATCCACCCGACACGTATTGCGTCAGGGCGACGCCGCCACCGGTGAACCCGGCGCCTGTGCAGTTCGCCTGCGCGCCCTGCGCGTCCGCGCCTCCCGCGACCCAGCTCGGGTGCGCGGCGAAGTCGAAGGTGCCGCCGGTGATCACGTTCCACTGGTACTGCGTGGAGTAGAAGCCGATCGCTGTGACCCCGACCGATGCGAGATAGTCGGTCGCGCCCTGGAGGTCGGCGACGTTGAGCAAGGTGTCGCTGCGCCAGCTGTTCGACGTCTCGACGTCCAGCCACCAGACGTTCTTCGCCGGCGAATCTGGCAGCCCCAGGGCGGCAAAGGCGGCGGCCGCATCGGCGTACGAATCGGCCGCGGCATTGTAGCCGTAGTCGTACGCGCAGTCAGACGTGTCCAGGTTGGCCGGATCGCAGAATCGCGGCATCGTCTGACCGGCCGGCCAGTGCTTCGAGAGAGCTGGGCCGGGATTCCCGGTATTCGCGTAGAGCCCGGCCCTGGTCCCGCCCGCCCACGCGATCTCGCCGGCGAGGCAGGGGTTCGGGCTGAAGACGATGCCGGCGTTCACGCCGACGATCCCAAAGGTCGGGTTCGCAGGGAACGGCGCGTCGCATTGGGGCCACGAGATGTCGTAGCCGGCCCCCGACAGGTCCGAGGCGTTCGACACGGCGGCATTCGCGGACTCGCCGGGCGCCACGACGCCGACGATCGGCGACAGCGCAATCGCGAGCAGCGCAGCCGTGGCCGCAGCGCGCCAGGCCCCCAACTTCAATGAATCCTCCCGGTACGCCGAAGGCCAACATTTGACGGCCCTCCCCACGCAGGGCCACGCGTCGCGACGGTACGACCTTCACTCTTCCTGACCGAAGGGTACGCGTCCCTGGCAAATAGAACCATGCCCCAATCGTCGGGTGTGAACGAATGCTGGCTTCCTGGCGCCGCGGCGCATCGGGGCAACGACCCGATGGCATTCGGCTACGGTCTGGGCGGCGAATCCCTCGTGACGGCCGAGCGCGACGTTGCCGGACGTCACCGGGAACCGTCCAATCCCCCTTGTGGCAGTACCCGCACGCTGGCTAACCTCGCGATCCGGGCGGATCAACCGCCCGGTTCATACCCCGACAGGAAAGCCACATGCGACCCGAGCCACGCCGCAGTCTCGCGATCGTCATTGCGCTCGCGGCGCTCCTCACGATCGATATCTCATCGGCCAGCGCGCTGACCCTCCATCGCACGTGGACGGCCGGGCTCGGAACGAATGCGGCCAACGGCACGATCACATTGAAGTCGTACACGAACGGCGTCGGCTCGATCCGCTACGCCCTCAAGGGTCTTCAGCGGAACGTGGTCTACGACATCCAGATCCGTGGCGGCACGTGCACCAACCTCGGCGCGATCGTCGCCCAGCCGCAGGCGGTCCTGACCAACGCGACCGGGACCGTGGCTCGGACCGACAACCTCTATCCCTGGGTCATGGTCAAGATCTGGCCGGCGGCCCGCAAACCAACGTTCGTCGTCCGGATCGTGCATGGGACATCGGTTCGCTGCGGCGTGCTCACGTCCGCCATGGCGACCCGGGTCTCAGTCGTCGGGCTCGGGATCGATCTCCCGGTGATCAGGGGCACGTCCGCCTACCCGCCGTGCCGTGTCGCGCTGTATCTCGCGTCGACAGCCCAGCCACGCGAGCCCGGCGTGACGTTCATCTATGCCCACGCCAGGGCCGGCATGTTTCTGCCGCTGCTGAACCGCTGGAAGATCCGCAGCGGTGCGAGCCTGATCGGGATGACCGTCAAGGTCTGGACCTCTGAGAGCTATGTGACCTACTACCGGATCAACCGGGTTCGCAAGACCACCAACGCAATGGCGGGTGTCTTCTCGCTGCTGCGTGAACGGTTGTGGCTGCAGACTTCGACCGGGCCCAACGGCACCTATCCGAAGCTCATCGTCGAGGCGTCGCGCTACAAGATCGCCAAGACGACGTATAGCGCCGCGCACCCGACGCCTCATCCGGTCAGGTGCTGATGTCGCCCGGCGAGGTGGCCGGGACGTAGCGCAGCACGCGCGGCGGTACCCTCCGCGGGACGGAGGTGATCGGTTTGACAACGAGACGCGTGGCCTGGCGCCGTTCCGATGCGGTGGCGACGGACGAGCATTGCACCCTGACGGTCCGCGACGGCGGGCTCTCCCTGGTCGGCACGGTCCTCGGTGCCGAGGACGGCCTGCCGGTCAGGATCGAGTACCGCGTGCTTGCCGATGCGGCCGGGCTGACGACCGCCGTTCACGTTCGCGACCTGCGCGGGTTCGAGCAGCGCACGATGACGCTCGAACGGGACGCCAAGGGCAACTGGACCCTCGATGGCACGGTCGCGAAAACGCTCAAGGGGTGCACCGACGTGGACCTCGGGTGCAGCCCGTCGACGAACAGCCTGCCGGTCCGCCGGCTCCGGCTCGGCGTTGGAGCCAAGACTACGATCAAGGCGGCCTGGATCCGGTTTCCCGAGCTGACCGTCGCAAAGGCGGCCCAGACGTACACCCGCTTGGATGAGTTCACCTATCGCTACTCGAGCGGCGATTTCGAGGCCGACCTGACGGTCGATGACGACGGGCTCGTCGCGGCCTACGCCGTCTGGCAGCGGACCGGCATCGCAATGGGTCCGAACGACACCGAGCCGCTCGACGCGACGCGCTAGGCAGACCGTGCCGACCACCAAGGGGAGCGAACGATGACCAAGGTGCTGGCGGGGATCACGACCTCGCTCGACGGGTACATTACCGGCCCCGACGACCGCCCCGGCAAAGGCCTCGGCGAGGGCGCGGCGAGGGCGCGGAGCAGCTGCACTACTGGGTCTTCGGCGGGCCGTGGTCGTACGACGGGGAGCCGCGCGGCGAGCCCATTCGCGCAGACAAGCAATACCTCGACGAAATGATGGGTCGTGCCGGTGCCGTGATCGGTGGTCGCGGGACGTTCGAGGCGGCCGACCGTTGGGGTGGGACGAATCCCTGGCCGGTCCCCTTCTTCATCCTTACCCACCACCCGGACG